>JBKJUD010000347.1:0-3265 GCA_046590735.1 Candidatus Eiseniibacteriota bacterium
GCCGCGGGGATCGGCGCCGGCCGATGACGCGCCGTTGGTCGCGCGATGCTAGGACTTCGCGTACTGGCTGGCGCCGTGCCAGTCGATCACCACGACGTCCTCCGTCCCCACCACCCACGCATCGTGGCCTTCGCCGAAGTACGACACGTTCCCGGGACCGAGTTCGAATTCGCGTCCATCCGCCATCCGCACGCCGAGCGTGCCGGAGACGTGATACTGGAAGTGGGGCGCCTCGCAGAGTTCGGTGCCGGCTAGCGGCTTGACGTGCTCCGACCAGCGCCAGCCTGGCCGCAGTGTCAGGCGCCCGACCAGTCCGCCCGCGACGGTGACCAGATCCAACTGCCCCTTCTCGAACGTGCGGACTTCCTCGGGGGATTCAAGCGACTTGGCTTCCGCCAGGGTCTCTACCGCCATTGCGCACTCTCCTTGTGTGAGCGTGCGTGGTAAGCGCGGCCCGGGCGCGCGCGACCACCTGAAGGGCGCGAGCCGACAGGCCGGACGCGTCCGGAAATCCCGCAGGCAGATCGTCGGCGTCGAGCGACAGCGCGCACGCCGCCTCGGACGCCAGCGCCCATGCCTCGCCCGCGAGACTCCAGCGCCCCACCGTCGTGGCCGCCTCGCACGCCTCGCGCGCGTATTTCAACGTGGCGTCCTCATCGCCCCGTGCGCGCGCGCCCTCGGCGAGGCGCACCAGCGACCAGGCAAGCAAGACCTTGCTGTCGGCGGCGCGCAGCCGGGCGAACGCGGCATCCGTCGTGGCCGGATGCGCCCGCGGTTCGGCGCAGAGCATCGCGCTGCACGCGTCGTAGTGGCGCAGCGCATCGCGACCGCGTCCGAGGTCGGCGAGGGCGCGGATCACGGTCGCGTGGGCGTCCTCGTCCAGGGGATCGACCTGCAGCCACTCGTGCACGAGTTGCAACTGGCGCGCGCGATTGCCCGCGGCGCCTGCGCTGCGGGCGCGCCACACGGCGCGCCGCACGCCATGCCACCTCTCGCGTTCGCCCGCGCACCACGCGCCGAACCGCGGCGCGCCACCGACCTCCAACCCTTCCGCCAGCGCGCCGGCCAATGCCGTGGCACCTTCCTCGAAATCGCGTGCGTCGAGTGCGCCGCGTGTCGCCCAGGCGGCCTCGAGCGCGCGCATGCGGGAGATGTCGGAGTGCAACCGCGCGAGGTCGAGCGCCACCTCGTCGCCCTGCGTCACCAGGCACGATCCGGTGCCGTCGTCGAGCAAGGGACGAAGCTTTGCGAGGCTCCAGCGCAGGCCGCCCCGCGGGTCATCGGGACCGTCCCAGAGCAGGTCGCACAGGTGATCGCGCGAATGCGGGCGCCCGGTCACCGCAAGATAGAGCAGCAACGCGCGCGTCTTTCTCGACTGCGGCAACGGGACGCGCTCCCCCGCGCGGCGCACCTCGAGCGATCCGAACACCCGCAGCCAGAGCGCGGGCACCGCCCCGGGGACCGCGTCAGGATCCCGGGAGCGCACGCTCACCCCCGGAACGCGCCGCCCGTGGTGGCGGCGAGGGCGAGGATCGCGAAGGCGCGGTCGGGGTCGGTCCACACCCGCTCCACCGTGAAGCCACCGCGCGCGGCGAGCCGCGTGAGGCCGTCGACGGTGTACTTGTGCGAGTATTCGGTGAGGATGCTCTCGCCCTCGGCGAAGCGCACGGTGGCGCCGTCGATCTGCGCGGTGTGCGCCTCGCGGGCCACCAGATACATCTCCATCCGGCCCTCGGGGGCGTTGTAGGGCGCGTAGTGCCAGAAGCGTGCCGGGTCGATGTCGGATTCGAGCTCGCGCTGGATGCGCGCGAGGATGTTGCGATTGAACGCCGCGGTGGCGCCGCGGGCGTCGTTGTACGCCGCGTGCAGCACGGCGGGCTCCTTTTGCAAATCGGCCCCGAGCAGCAGGCCGCCGCCCACGCCGACGCGCCGCGCCATGCCGCGCAACAGCACCACCGCGTCCGCCGGCAGCAGGTTGCCGATGGTCGAGCCGGGAAAGTACAGCACGCGCCGCGCATGCGGTGGCAGCGGCGGCAACGCCAGCGGCTGCGTGAAATCGGCGGCGAGCGGCTGGACCACCAGCGACGGAAACTCCGCGCGCAGCCGTGCGGCGGCGGCGTACAGCGGCGCCGGCGAGATGTCGATCGGGACGTAGGCGGCCGGCGCGGGCAGCGCGGCGAGAAGCTGGCGGGTCTTCTCGCCGCTGCCGCTCCCGTATTCCAGAATCGCGGCGCGCGGACCGACCCACGCCGCCATCTCCGGCAGCACGCGCGCCATCAGCCGGCGCTCGGCGCGGGTCAGGTAATATTCGTCGAGCGCGCAGATCGCCTCGAACAGCCGCGAGCCCTCGGCGTCGTAGAAATACTTGCTCGGCAGCGTCTTCGGCGTGGCGGTGAGCCCGGCCAGCACTTCCTCACGGAAGCGCGTGCGTGCCTGCTGCTCGACCAGCCGTTCCAGCGGCGGCGTCATGCCTCCCCCTCCCGCGCCAGGCGGATCCCGCTCCACTGCCAGCGCGCGGCGGGCGGGAAGAAACGCCGGTACGTCGCGCGCAGGTGTCCCGGCGGGGTCGCGCACGAACCTCCGCGCAGCACGAACTGGTTGCACATGAACTTGCCGTTGTACTCGCCGAGCGCCCCGCGCGCCGGCGCGAACCCGGGATACGCCGAGTACGGGCTGGCGGTCCACTCCCACACGTCGCCGAACATCTGCACGGGGCCCTCGCTGCCCGCGGCTGCCGCGCGCGGATGCAGCACGCCGGTCTCCGCGGTGTTGCCGGGCGCCAGGTCCGCCGCCACTTCCCACTCCGCTTCAGTCGGCAGCCGTGCGCCCGCCCAGCGCGCGTAGGCGTCGGCCTCGAAGTAGCTCACGTGCGTCACCGGCGCGGCGAGGTCGACGCGCCGCGTGCCGGCGAGCGTGAACTCCCACCACGCGCCGTCGCGGCGTTCCCAATAGAGCGGCGCGTCCCACGCGTCCCGCTGCTGCATCGTCCATCCATCGGACAGCCACAAATCGGGGCGCGCGTATCCGCCGTCGTCCATGAACTCCGTGTATTCGCCGCAGGTCACGGCGCGCGAGGCCAGCGCGAAGGGGCGCAGCAGCACGTCGTGGCGCGGGCTTTCGTTGTCGAACGCGAACGCGTCCGTCGCAGGCGCATGCCCGATCGCGCGCACGCCGCCACTGTTCTGGCATCGGTTCGCCGGCGGCGTGCGCGCGATCGGGCATGCGCCTGCGACGGACGCGTTCGCGTTCGACAACGAAAGCCCGC
>JBKJUD010000354.1:0-3790 GCA_046590735.1 Candidatus Eiseniibacteriota bacterium
GCCGCGCGCCCGGGGCCCCGCGCCCTGGGCGCGGCGCAATTGCAGCCCCTCCACCTCCGTGCTACCGTGCGGTACTTCCCTTACCCTGTCGCCCACCCGGGCTTCCGCGATCCAGCCCGATTCCGGAGGTGTGATTGTCCGCCCCGACCGATTCCCTGCTGCATCCGCTCTTCATCACCTCGCGCCCACTCGACTTCAATCCCTATGACCCGTACCCGGGCTCCGGCCGCAGCGGTTGGGACGCGCCGGTGTACGCGCTGCCGCAGCGCACCTGCGAGTTGCAGCATCTCGTCCTGACGCTGGCGATCGACGAGCCGAAGCGCCGCGTCTCAGGCACCGCGCGGCTCACCCTGCGCGCCTATCCCGCCGCCGGCGGCCTGCGCGAGGTTGCGCTGGACGCCGCCGAACTCGACGTCCGCTCGGTTCGGCTGGTCGACGGCGCTCGCGGCAAGGCCGCGGGGAACAAGCGCGGCGCCGCCCGCGGCACGTCGCTCGCCTTCACCACCGAGCCGCAGTTCCTGCGCGTGACCCTCGACCGTGCCTATGCCGCCGATGAGACCTTCACGCTGGAGATCGCCTACAGCGCCACGCCGCGCAAGGGCCTCTTCTTCATCCAGCCCGACGCGCAATACCCGACGCGCCCCTGGCAGGTGTGGTCGCAGGGCCAGTCGGAGGACAACCACTACTGGTTCCCGTGTCTCGACGGCCCGGACACGAAGATCACGTCGGAGATGCACGTCACCGTCGCCGCCGGCCGCCAGGCGCTCTCCAACGGCACGCTCGTCAAGACCGAACGCAACAAGGCCGCGAAGACGACGACCTACCACTGGATCCAGCGCGAACCGCACCCGTCCTACCTCGTGATGCTCGCCGTCGGCGACTACAGCGTGCGCGAGGAGAAGGCCGGCCGCGTGCCACTGGTGTTCTACGAGTACAAGGACAAGCCACGCGAATCGAAGCGCTTCTTCGCCAAGACCGGCGCGATGGTGAAGCACTTCTCGTCGCTGTTCGGCGTGGCGTTCCCGTGGGAGAAGTACGGCCAGGTGCTGCTGCACGACTTCACCTTCGGCGGCATGGAGAACACCTCGGCGACCACGATGACCGACCGCGCGCTGCTCGACGCCCGCGCGCTCGCCGACCTCGACATGGACGGCCTCGTCGCCCACGAACTCGGCCACCAGTGGTGGGGCGACCTGGTCACCTGCCGCAGCTGGGGCGACGGCTGGCTCAACGAAGGCTTCGCCACCTACACCGAACGGCTGTGGGCCGAACACGACGGCGGCGAGGACACCGCCGCGGAACTCGCGCTCGAGGAGCGCAACCAGTACATGCGGCAGGACGCGAAGGAATATCGCCGTCCTTTGGCGACCACGCGCTACCGCCTGGGCCACGACCTGTTCGACCGGCACCTGTACGAGAAGGGCGGCATGGTGCTGCACATGCTGCGGCATGTGCTGGGCGACGAGGGCTTCTTCGCCTCGCTCACGCACTACGCCGAGCGCCACGCCTTCCGCCACGTCGAGACGCACGATCTCGAGGCCGCGGTGCGCGAGGCGACGGGGCAGTCGCTGGGCTGGTTCTTCGAGCAGTGGGTGCGCAAGGCGGGCTTCCCGGAGTTGAAGGTCACCCGCGCGTGGGACGCGTCGCGCGGCGTGCTGACGCTCACCGTCGAACAGACGCAGGAGATGAAGGACGAGACGCCGCTGTTCCGCATTCCGCTCGACGTCGAGATCGAGACCGGCGGGCGCAGCCGCGCCACCACGCAGTCGCTGCGGCTGTGGGTGGAGAAGGCGCACGAGACGTTTCACGTCCCGCTGTCCGCCGCGCCGACGCGCGTGGCGATCGACCCGGCAGAGGTGGTGCTCAAGACGCTCGTGTACGAGCGACCCACCGCGGAACTCGTGCGCGAGCTGGCCGGCGGCCGTCACCTCGCCGCCCGTGTGCGCGCGGCGCGCGACCTTGCCTCGCGGCCGGGATCGGAGACCGAGGCGGCGCTGGGCCGCGCGCTCAAGCGCGACCCGCATCACCTGGTGCGCGCGTTCGCCGCCATCGCGCTGGCCGAACTCGCCAAGTCCGCGCCGGAGAGCGGCCGGGCCAACGCGCTGAAGCTGCTGCGCGCCGGCCTCGCCGACAAGGCCGGCCGCGTTCGTCGCGCGACGCTGTACGGGCTCGGCCTGGTGGGCGTCGACGACCTCGACGCGATCGCCGAGAAGACGCTGCGCGACGACCCGAGCTACCTCGCAGCGATCATGGCGATGCTCGCGGTCGCGCACCAGAAGACGCCGCGCGCCTTCGAACTCATCGGACGCGGCCTGGACATCTCCGCACCCTCGGAGATGGTGCGGGCGGCGGCGTTCGACGCGCTGGCCATCCTGCGCGACGCGCGCGGCTTTGCGATCGCCCACGACTGGGTCGAGTACGGCAAGCCGGTGGGGGCGCGCGAGGCGGCGTCCAAGGCGCTCGGCGTGCTGGGCAAGCACGGCAGCCGCGAGGACAAGGACCGCGCCCGCGAGCGTCTCGAGGCGCTGCTCGGCGACCCACACTTCCGCATGCGGATGACCGCGTGCCGCGGGCTGCTGTCGCTGGGCCAGCCGGCCGCCATCGACACGTTGCGCGCGGCCGAAAAGCGCGAGTGCCTCGACCAGACGGTCACCGCGATGCGCGAGACCGCCGATGAACTCGAGAAGCAGCGCGCCGCGTCGGCCGCCGCGGATGCCAAACCGGCGTAGCGGCCGCACGGCATCGGAGCACACGCACGAACGCCGGCACGCCGCCCCAGGGCGAACGTGCCGGCGCATGCGCGAGGCGGCTACCCGATCTGCCGCCGCGACCGGGCGAGGCAGACCCCGCGTGTGCTGACTAGTACAGCGACTTGATCTGGCCCCAGGTGGACGAGACCGTCCCCTTCACACTCGACGGCACGCCCTGCTTCGGGCCCGCCGCGATCTGCTCCAGGTCGGCAGCGGCCAACGTCGTGCTGCCCTTCGACAGCCAGACCAGCGTCGTGAAGGGCGAGTAGTTCGTCGCCGAGACCTCAAGGTTGAAGACATCCCCGCCCTTGTAGCCCGGGACGTAGAAGTAGAAGATGCCCAGCGGTCCGGTGGTCGCGGTGCCGAGAACCTGGGGCGACTCCCACGACTGCTTCGGAATCGACCAGAGGGTGCCGGTGGCGCCCACGATGGGCTGACCGGTCTGGACGTCGGCGACGTACACATTGAGGGCCGGCGAGGTCACGCCACCCGAAGACGGCGGGTCGTCCCCAGCGCCCGGGGCGGTGTCGACGTGCTTTCCTGCAAAGGCCGGGGCCGCGAAGGCCAATACGGCAAGGGCGACAACTGCGGAGCGGCGAAACTTCATGAGATCCTCCCTGGCATGGCGTGGTCAGTCAGCGGGGACCTACTGCGGGTTGCGTGCCAACTCCGCGACGGGGCGCGCCGTCATCGCGTAAGTCGCGCATCGGCGGCAGTTGACGCGTGGCAGCCCATGCGCGTGCCCCGGCCACGCGGACGCGAATCCCGTGCAAACCGCACGCCGCCCCCGGGGCCAGCGGCGATAATGCACGACGACCCCCGCCAGCGCGTGACGGTATAGTGGCAGCCTGCATCGGCACGGCGTCGCATGGCAGCCGCAAGGGGGAGTCGCACATCCACGAGATCCAGCAGGAAGCCAACAGGAAGGAACGCGCCGTCCTCGTCGGCGCGGTGTGGCGTGGCAAGGGCCATACGCTGCCGCGTCCCACGGAGGGGGTCGGCAGCGCGCAGTTGGGCCGTGCGGCCCTCGAGGAGTCGAT
>JBKJUD010000096.1:0-5527 GCA_046590735.1 Candidatus Eiseniibacteriota bacterium
TTCGCGGCGGCGGGCTTCGCGGCGGCCTTGCGCGCGGCGGGCGCGGCGGCGGCTGGAGCGGCGGCCGCCGGTGTCGCAGCAGCGCGGGGCGCCGCACCCTTCGCCATCGTCTTGCGCGCGCGCTTGGGACGCGGCGCGGCCTCGGGCGACGCCTCGGCGCGCGGACGGCCCGGGACCTTGTCGTCGGCTTCACTCATCGGGACAGCTCCTCTGACGCCTCCCGCAGCAGGAGGGCGGCCTCCTCGGGCGGCGTCGGATTGATGTAGAAACCGGTACCCCACTCGAAGCCCGCCACCTTGGTGAGCTTCGGCATGATCTCGATGTGCCAATGGAAATGCTCGAGATACGGATCCTTGCAGGGCGCCGTGTGGATCACGAAATTGTAGGGCGGCCGGTTCAGCACCGCCCGCATGCGCGCCAGCGTCTCCTTGAGGATCGCCGCCAGCGGCGCGATGTTCGCGGGATGCGTGTGTTCGAACGCCGACTCGTGCTGGCGCGGCACGATCCACGTCTCGAAGGGGAAGCGCGGCGCGAACGGGATGTAGGACAGGAACGCGTCGTTCGCCGCCACCACCCGCCGTCCGCTCTCCAACTCCTGCTCGAGGATGTCGCAGAGGATGCAGCGTTCCTTCAGGTCGTAATGCCGCGCCATCCCGGCCAGTTCCTCGGTGACCAGGGTCGGGATCACCGGAGTGGCGATGAGCTGGGTGTGCGGATGGGCCAGTGACGCGCCGGCCGGTTCGCCGTGATTCTTGAAGACGGTGATGTAGCGGAAACGGTTGTCGCGCTTGAGATCCTCGATGCGCTCGCGGTACGCCCCCAGCACCTGCTCGATGTGCGGGAGCGTCCAGTCGCTCAGCTCGCTGTCGTGGTCGGCCGAGTCGATGAACACCTCGTGCGCCCCGATGCCGTTCATGCGGTCGTAGACGCCCTCGCCGCGACGCGCCAGCGCGCCCTCGATCTGCAGCGCCGGGTACTTGTTGGGGACCACGCGGGTGGACCAGCCCGGCGAGTTGGGCTCGCTGCCGTGCCGGCCATAGGCGAGCAGTTCGGGCGGAGTCTCCTGCTCGTTGCCGGGGCAGAACGGACAGGGTTCGCCGGTGGTGATGGGATCGGCCACGCCGTAGTCGTTGGGCTTGCCGCCCCGCTCGGAGGCAATGATGACCCAGCGTCCGACGATCGGATCGCGGCGCAGCTCGGACATCCGGTCACACCTCCAGGGCTCGCGGGCGGGCGATTGCGCAGGATGCGAATTCGCAGGGCTGGCGACCGGAAAGGCTAGCACACCCCCCGTTGCCTCGCCACGCGGGGGCCGGGTGCCCCGCGGGACCAGCGTGGTGCAGGCTCAGCCGGCGCCGCGGCCCAGGAAGGCGGCACGGCTGCCGGCAGTCCGCGCGAACAGGCTCGTCAGCAGGGCGGCCTCGGCCTCCGACATCTCGACCTCGCGGCGGCTCATCATGGAGCGCGCGGTGTCGAGCATGCGGTCGAGCGCGTATTCACCGGCGCCGGGGCCGGCGCCCCACACGAATGCCGGCACCGTCCCCTGCGGCAGCAGCCCGCCGCCGAAGACGTTCGTGCCCACGCCGAGGAGGGTCCCGGTGCCCAGCAGCGTGCCGATCGACGTCTTCACGTGATCGCCGATGATGCTGCCCAGCTTGCTGAGCCCGCTGCCGACCCGCCGGCCCTCGAGCGTCACCTTCACCGGCCCGTACGTGTTCTTCAGGTTGCTGGTGGTGGTGAGCGCCCCGAGATTCACCCACGGACACACGATGCTGTTGCCCAGGTAGCCCTCGTGCGCCTTGTTGGCGAAGCCGAGGAATACCGACTCCCCCACCTCGCCGCCGATGCGGCAGTTCGCGCCGATGACTGTCCCGCCGTGCACGACGCCGTGCACGATGTGCGAATGATGCCCGACCACCGCGGGCCCGGTCACGCGCGTGTGACTGCGCAGGACAGCGCCGCCGCCGATGAGGATCGGTCCCTCGCGCGCGTCGAGCACGACGAAGGGGTCGATGCGCGCGCCCTCGAGAATGGTGATGTCGTGCGGCCGCTCGAGCACCGCGGTGCGGTGGATGTCGCCGCGGTGGCTGCCGCGTGCGTCGAGGCCGGCGAGATCGGCGGCGAGGGTGCGGAAGGTGATGCTCAGCACGTCCCACGGATAGTGCAGGAGGTCGCCGCCGTCCTCGAGCCGCGGCAGGCTCGCGGCCACCTCGCACCAGCGCGCCCATGCGACCGGGGCGGTCCACTCGTCGCCGGCGCCCTCGTGGGCCAGTTCCGGCAGCCGCGCGGCGGCGAGCTTCATCGCCAAGGGGTGATCGCCCGTCCACAGCGCCGCCTCGCCGTGCGCCGCGAGCAGCCGGTGGCTGGAGGGCCCGATGACCGCGCGCGAGAGCACCAGCACCACCTCCGGCGCGCCGGCCGCGTCCACGATCGCCTGGAGGGCGGCGATGCTCGAGACCACGGGGATGTCGGTGATGTCCGCCTCGCGCGCTGCCACCGCCGCGCGTGTCGCGATGACGCGCGGCTCGAAGCGCCACGTCGCCACCAGCCGGTCCCACACGCGGAACGCGCCGGCCAGGACGCGATGCGCCGCGCGCACATCGGTCAGCGGTCGCAGATCCTCGACGAGGTCATCCTCGAGCACGACGACGAAGGCGGGAGCGGACTCACGCATGCGGTTCCTCATTCCTGGGCAAGGAGACGGCGACTACCGGTTGTCGGGCGACGGATCCGGGACTACCCACGCCTCGGGATAGCCCTCGCGCAGGGCCCGCTCCCGCAGTTCGAGGGCGGCGGCGCGGGTCGCGAACGACCCGGCGATCACCTTGTACGGCAGCGAACTGTCGGACACCGTGCGAACGCGCGTCGCGACACCGAGGCTTCGTCCGGCCTGGCGCGCGGCGAAGTCGGCAGCCGGACGGGTCGGGAAGGCGTGCAACTGGACCGCGAAGCCGCGCGAGGCCGGTGCGCGCTCCACGCCGGCCGGGCGCGTGGCGGCGGGCGGCGATTGCGCGGCCGGGGTCCCGCCGCGCGGCGCGACGAGCGGCGTGCGCTGGGCAGGAGGCACGGCGGGTGCCTCCGTCACCGGCGATTCGCCCCCGGTGCGTGGAGGCGGCGTGACGGCGGGCGCCGGACCTGTTGCCGGTTCTATCGGCGCGTCGCCGAGATCCACGACGCGGCCGGCACCGGTGAACATGGTGTCGAACGGATCGGGTCCCGTGGACAGCGGCGGCGCCTCGGCGCGCTCCACCGACAACACCGCGGGCACGCGGGACGTGTCGTCCGCGGCGGCCGAGGGCACGACCGCGACGGCCGGTGCGGCAGCGCGCGTTGCGGGCGTCTCCCCCTGGCGTGCGGACTTCTTCGCGGGTTGCGCCGTGCCCGCCGGGGGCGCGCGATGCACCGGCAACATCGCGCTGTAGGTCGTCGCGGGATCCGGCTGCGGCGACACCGGCGCGTCACGCCAGCGGGTGGTGTCGCGAGGCGCGTCCACGCGGCTGACGCGGGACACCTGCATGCCGCCGCTCGCGGCGCATCCCGCCATCGCGCCGGCCAGCAGCGCACCGTACAGCACGACCGCGGCGCTATTCATACCGGGTCCAGCCCCGCGCGCGCACCGCCTCGAGCAGCAGCCGCACGTCCTGTGCGCGCTCCAGCGGGGCGACCATCGTCACGTCGCCGGTGCGCACCACCGCCACGTCGCGCAGGCCGAGAATCGCCACCAGCCCGTCCTCGCTGACCACCACCGAGTCATGCACATCGTGGGCGATGACGTCGCCGATGCACACGTTGCCCGCCTCGTCGCGCACGCGCAGACGCGGCAGCGACGACCACGCGCCGACGTCGTCCCACTCGAAGCGGGCCCGCACCACGGCGCGATTGCCGGCGCGCTCGAGCACGCCGTAGTCGATGGAGATCGCGGGCGCGTCCTGATAGAAGGTGTCGGCCGCCGGGCCGCCGTCCTCCCCGTCCCAGACGGCGGCGAGACGCGCCGCGCACGCGGCCAGCTCCGGCAAGGAGGCGGCCACAGCCGCCAGCAGCGCATCGGCCCGCCACACGAACATGCCGCTGTTCCACCAGAAACGGCCACGGGCGATGAACGTGGCGGCGCTGGCGGCATCGGGCTTTTCATGAAAGGCGGCGACCCGGAAGGCATCGGCGTCATCCGCGAAGGGCTCGCCCGCCTCGATGTAGCCGTAACCGGTCTCCGGACGCACCGGCGGCACGCCGAAGGTCACGAGGTCGCCGGCCTCGGCGCGCACGACGGCGCGGCGCAGGTCGTCCTGGTACACGCGCAGCGGGCGGACCATGTGATCGGACGGCAGCACGATGCACACCGCGTCGGGATCGAGCCGGTGCGCGCGCACCGCGCCGTAGACGCACGCCGCCGCGGTGTTGCGCGCCACCACCTCGCCGTGCACGCCAACTGCGGGGGCATCGGCGAGGGTCGCACGCACCGCCTCGACCAGCGCGGCGCTGGTGACCACGGTGACGCGGCCGGGCTCGACCAGGCCGGTGAGCCGGTCGAGCGTGTCGCTGAGCAGCGTGCGCGCGCTGAGCAACGGCAGCAGTTGCTTGGGACGGACGCGACGCGACTGCGGCCAGAACCGTTCGCCGCGGCCTCCCGCCAGGATTACCGCGTGGAGCATGGCACCTCCTGTGTCCGTCTCACGGGCGTCATGCTACCCGCTCGCGCCGGAGCGCGCAACGCGGCGCGGTCCCACCATTGCGTTGGCGACCAACAGTCCCGCCGCGAGCGCCGCGCTCAGCAGCACCAGCGAAAACGCGAACTGCACGCTGGAGACCACGTCGGCGTCGAGCATCGAGAACACGCTGCGGATGCCCACGCTTCCCGGCACCAGGACAATCACCCCCGGCACCTGCAGCAGCCCGGAGGGACGGCGCGTGGCGCGGGCGAACAGCTGCGCCGCCAGCCCCAGCATCAGTGCCGAGATGAACATGCCGAGCTGCGGTCCCAGCAGCGGCCCGGTCAGACGCGCGGTGCCGTAGGCCACCAGGCTGCCGCACAGCATCCACGGCAGGTCGCGCGGCCGCGCCTGGCCCAGCACCATCGAGGCGCACGGCGACAGCGCCAGCGCGATCCACTCGGTCCAGCCGGCAAGATGATGGGGATGCGACGAGCGGGTGGCCGAGGGCATCAGGTCGAGCAGCCGCGCGCCGATGGCCAGCCCGAAGGCGATCTGCAGGAACGTCATCAGCGCGCTGGCCAATCGCGCGGTGCCCGAGACCAGGTGCCGCGAGGAGAGCTCCTCGAGCGCGAGCGTGAGAGAGAGGCCCGGCAGCAGCACGATCATCCCGGCAACCGCGCTCACGGAGGTGGCATGGCGCCAGCCCAGCGACACCGCGGTGCCCGCGACCAGCGTGGCGATCAGCGCCGCGAGCGGCTCGAGCCCGCGCTGCAGGGAGGCGGCGCGGCGCGCGGCCATCGCCAGCAGCCCGATCATCGCCCCGCTCACGCACCCGACCACGATCTCGCGCGCGCCACCGCCGAGAAATCGCGCCGCGC
>JBKJUD010000122.1:0-7056 GCA_046590735.1 Candidatus Eiseniibacteriota bacterium
AGATCACGTCGCTGCCCAGCGAGCGCAGCTGCTTGGCGGTGGAGGCATTGAGTCCCTGGATCACCGCCACCATGCCCACCAGCGTGGTGACGCCGACGACAACGCCGAGCACCGTCAGCGCCGAGCGCAGCTTGTTGGCGCGCAGCGAGTGCAACGCCATCAGCACGCCTTCGCGCAGAATGCGTCCCTGGAAGGCCACTATTCATACCGCAGCGCGTCGATGGGATCGAGGCGCGCCGCCCGGGAGGCGGGATAGATGCCGAAGAACAGGCCGACCGACGACGACACCAGCAGCCCCAGAAATACCGACCACCACTCCACCGTTGCCGGCAACGGCGAGAACTTGCCGATTGCCCACGCGATGCTCCCGCCGAGCATCACCCCCAGCAGTCCGCCGGAGCCGGCGAGAATCGACGACTCGATCAGGAACTGCTGCATGATGTCCGCGCGGCGCGCGCCGAGCGCCTTGCGGATCCCGATCTCGCGCGTGCGCTCGGTCACCGAGACCAGCATGATGTTCATCACCACGATACCCCCTACCAGCAGCGACAACCCGGCGATGCCGATCATCGCGCCGTAGAGCCCCGCGGTGAAGCTCTTGTAGAAGGCGAGGAACATCTCCGAGGACATGATGGCGAAGTCATCCTCGGCGCCCGGGCGCAGGTGGTGGCGCCGGCGCATGATCGACTTGACCTCGTCCTGCGCGATGGTCGCCATCTCCTGCGAGGTCGACTTGAACAGGATCGTCGGCGAGAACCGCGCGCGGTACACGCGCTCGAAGGCGCCGTAGGGAATCTGCGCGATGTTGTCCTGGCTCTGCCCGAGCACGCTCCCCTGCTTCTTGAACCAGCCGATGACCTCGAAGCTGCGGCCCTGCGCCCGCACCGACTTGCCGAGCGGGTCGGCGCCGGCGAACAGCGACTCCACTACCTCGCTGCCCAGCACGATCACCTGGCGGCCGCGCAGCGCGTCCTCGCGCACGATCCGCCGCCCGCCTGCCAGCTCGGCGGACTCCATGTTCTCCATGCCCTCGGTGACACCCTGCACGCCCACATTGCCGCGCGTGGCGCGCCCGTACTTGATGCGCCCGCGCGCGAACGACTGCACGGCGACGTGGGCGACGTGCGGCGCCAGCTCGCGGATCTCGTCGGCGTCCTCGAGCGTCAGGTTCGGACGCTTCTGCGCCTTCTCCCACTCATCCTCGCTGGTGATCACGCCGAATTTGTCGAGATAGTTGACGTTGCTGCCGGTGTCGAGCAGCCTGTCGGCGACGTAGTGGTTGAGCCCCTGCACAATCGACACCACGGCGATCACTGCGGTCACGCCGATGATGATCCCCAGCAGCGTGAGGAACGAGCGCAGCGTGTTGGCGCGGATCGACTGCACCGACAGCCGGAGGCTCTCGCCGAGGATCATGTCGCGTGACCGGGCCGCGTCCGCGTGTCGGAGGCGATGCGGCCATCGTGGAGGCGGACGACGCGGTGCGCGTTGGCCGCCACCGACTCCTCGTGCGTCACCAGGATGACCGTATTGCCGGCGGTGTGGATGTCGCCGAGGATCCGCATGATCTCCTCGCCGGTCTTCGAGTCGAGGTTACCCGTGGGTTCGTCGGCGAGGATCAGCGAGGGGCGGTTCACCAGGGCGCGCGCCATTGCCACCCGCTGGCGCTGGCCGCCGGAGAGCTGGTTGGGCCGGTGCGCCATGCGGTCGCCGAGGCCGACGTTGCGCAGCGATTCCTGCGCGCGCTCGCGGCGCTCCGCCGGCGGCGTGCCGTTGTACACCAGCGGCAGTTCGACATTCGCTAGCGCGGTGGCGCGTGCCAGCAGATTGAAGGTCTGGAAGACGAAGCCGATTTCCTTGTTGCGGATGCGCGCCAGCTCGTCGTCGGTGAGCGTGCGGATCTCCTGGCCGTTGAGGACGTACGAGCCGGAACTCGGCGTGTCGAGGCAGCCGAGCACGTTCATCAGCGTGGACTTGCCGGAGCCCGAGGGGCCCATGATCGCGAGGTATTCGCCGCGCTCGATCTGCAGGGTCACCCCGCGCAGCGCGTGCACCTTCTCGTCGCCGACGTCGTACACCTTGGCGATATCGTGGATATCGATCAGCATCAGGACTTCTTGCCACCCTTCTCGCCTGCCACCGCGACGACCTTCACCTTGGTGCCCACCTTGAGCGCCCGCAGCGTCTTGTACGGCCCGGTGACCACCTTGTCGCCCTTCTTCAGGTCGCCGGATACCTCGAAGTCGGTATCGCCCATCAGCCCGGTGCGCAGGTCGCGGAACGCCACCTTGCCGTCGGCGCCCACCACGAAGACACCGATGCGGTCCTTCGCGGGCTTGCCCGAGGCCTGCTCCGCGGACTGGGCCTCCTGGCGCGCCTTCTTCTCCTTGCGGCCCTTGGCGCGCAACTCCAGATCGTCCGGCTTGCGCGAGACCACGGCCTGGATTGGCACGGTCAGCACCCCGTTCTTGATGGCGGTGGTGATCTCGACGTCGCCGGACATGCCGGGCTTCGACGAGGTCACCGCGTCGAGCAGCGAGACCTTCACGGTGAAGTTGGTCTTGGCCTCGGTGCCGACCTGCGCCGAGTTGCTGCCGCTGGCGGCAATGTCGCGCACCCGGCCGCCGAAGGTGGTGTCGGGCAGCGCGTCGACGGTGATCTTCACATCCTGCCCGGGGCGCACGTTGACGATGTCGGCCTCGTCGACATCGGCCCAGATCTCCATCTGGCCGAGGTCGGCGATGGTCATCAGCACGGTGCCGGGATTGTTCATCGTCCCGATCACCGCCATCTCGCCCACCTCAACGTTCAACTCGGTGACCACGCCGGTGATCGGCGCGGTGAAGATGGTCTTGCTCAACTGGTCCTTCGCGCGGCGCACGGATTCCCGCGCCTGCTGCACCATCTCGCGGTTGGCATCGCGCTCCGCGCGCGCGGTCCGCGTCTGGGTCTCGGTGTTCTCGAGTTCCTGCGGCGAGACCAGGTTGGCGCTGGCGAGAGACTGGTTGCGCTTGTACATCGCCTCGGCCTGGTGCAGCGAGGCTTCGCTCACGCGCAGGCGCGCCGCCGAACTCGCCACCGAGGCCGTCGCCTCGTTGAGCCCCGCACGCAGTTGCTCGTCGTCGAGCGCCAGCAGGAACTGCCCGCGCGTGACATGGTCGCCTTCCTTCACCGCCAACCGGGCCACCTGGCCCATGGTCGTGGCGGAGATCTTGACCGTGCGCTCGGCCTGCATGGTGCCTGGCGCGCGCACTTTCGAAACCAGGGTCTGCACGCGCGCGGGCTCCGCCTGCACCTCGATGACCTTGCCCTTGTTCTTTGCCACGTTGCCGACGACGAGGCCCGCGATCACCACGACCGCAACCACGCCCATGACGACCTTGCGTTTCGTGGTCATCGTGCGCTCCCCAATCCGTCCACCAGCGAGCGGCCCTCGGCCCGCGCGAGCGCGGCGTCGGCCACCTTGGCTTGCACCAATGCATCGATCAGGCTCAGGCGCGCGCGCTTGAGCCCAAGCTGCGCGTCCTCCAGCTCCAGGCTGGTCCCGGCGCCCACGCGGAAGCGCTCCCGCGAGAAGTCGTAGTCATCCTCGGCCGCGCTCACGGCGGTCCGCGCCGCCGACACCTGCGCGGCGACTTGTCGCGTGCTCGTCCGCGCGGAGACCAGGTCCTGCGTCGCGGCCTGCCGGCGTTCCTGCAACTGGAAGTGCGCCTGCTCCGCAGCCGCGGCGGCCTGCGCGATGCGCGCGCGGTTCCCCACCACGTCGAACAGCGGCACGCTGAGCTGCGCGAAATAGGTCAGCGTGAAGTTCTTGTCGATCGATCCCGGCACCAGCGAGTGGTTCGCCGACCAGCTGTCGTTCACGCTGAGGCTGAGCGACGGCAGGATCGACGCCTTCGCCACCGAGTGCCCGGCCTCGGCCGCGGCGACGCGCGCCTGGCTGGCGACCACGTCGGCGCGACGTCCCACCACGATCCCGGCATCTTCGTTGCCGACCACCGGGGCGGGCTGCGTCGAATCATCGAGGTCCGAGACCACCTCGAGCGGCGCCGCCGGGTCGATGCCGAGCGTCGCCGCCAGACGCGCGCGCGAGACCGCCACCACGTTCTCGGCGGCGATTGAGTCCACCTGCGACTGGGCATGGTCGCGCACCGCCTTCGACACGTCGCCGCGCGACGACGAGCCGACATTGTAGAACGCCTTCGCGCGGATCATCCGCTCGCGCGCGTTGCCGGCCGCCTCGATGGCAACATCGCGGCGCTTCTCGGCGCCGACCAAGTCGTAGTAGCTCTGCACGGTGGCGAAGGCGACCGATTCCCGCGTGTCGATCGCGGACGTCTCGCTGGCCTCGAGTTCCTTGCGCGAGCGCGTCAGCTCACTCCAGCGGGCGAAGGAGAACACGTCCGTCGACAGCGCCAGGTTCATGCTGTGGTCGCCCTGCGCGGTGTAGCCCACCGGGCGGCCGGTGAGCACCGCGTTGCCGAAGAAGATCTTGGTCGCGGTGTCGGACTTGCTGTAGTACGACTGCGAGTAGCCGTAGGTGAGCGGGCTGAGATGCGGCAGAATGCCGCCCCATGCGCCCGAGACGCCGGCCTCGCTTCCGCGCACGACGGCATGCGCGGCTTGCAACGTCGGATTGTGCGACAGCGCGAGGGCGAGGCACTCGCGCAGGGACAGCGGTGTGCCCGGCGCGGCCGCACGCGCACTCGCGGTTCCAGAAACGAGCGCGGCCGCACAGGCGGCGAGCGCGAGGAGACGACTGGACATCACAGGTATTCCTCCACGACAGGATGCAGGATCCGGGGAAGACGCTCGACCGGCAGGAGATCGCCTTCGGGGAGGTGGACGAACTTCCTGCCGTCCAGGTTGCGTCTTCCGATGAATGGTCGTGCGCACGCTGCGCACCGGCCGTCTAGCTGGATGCCTGGAACCCACTGGCCACGGCGCCGAGGATCGCGCCCAGCGCCCACAGCGCGGCCACGCAGGTAATGCCGAAGGACCGTGGCCGCTCGAATGCGCACGCGACACCCTCCACGAGGACCGCGCACTGCCAGAGCCAGAACAACTCGATGCTGGAGAGCAGGCCGCGCAGCATGCCGAGGGCGAACGACCCGGAGTCCAGCGGGATCAGGAAGCCAAGGCCGGTCACGGGCTCCATCACGGAGGCGAAGTCGGAGGGATCGAGGCCTTGCGCGCGCAGCAGGCGGATCGGCGTCTGGATGACCACGCTGAGCGCCGCGATCAACCCGGCCCACAGCGGCTTGGACATCTGCGCGTCCATCTTGTCGAGCTGCTCGGCGGGCATGTCCGGCGACTTCTGCTCGATCGCGGCAACCTGCATGGGGGCGATGATCGGTTGGTAGATCACCGCCGCGCTCAATCCGATGAGAACCGTCGTCAACACGAGCGGAGCGGCCCATGACGGCCAAGCGGTGATCGCGGCCATGGCCCGGCCCGGCGACAGGAAAACCCCCGCGACAAGTTCGCCGAGGCCGGGGCGGGGCAAGGGGGCGGCGACCTCTTCCATGATGCGTCTCCTCCGGCCAGCAACGGTGGAAGGCCGCGGGGACGGCCCGTCAGAACTGAACGGTACGGGGTGCCCCGAGGGGTGTCAAGCACCGCTCCCGCCACGTGGCGGCGGGCCGAACCGGCCGGCCATGCGCCGCGCCAGCGCTTCCAGTCGGCCGACTTCCTCGATCCCGAACAGCCGGCCGAACACGAGAAACAGCAGCGCTCCCGCCGGCACCGTGACGGCGATGACGCCGACCTGCGCCGCCAGCCCCCGCGTTCCCCACGCGGCCTCCAGCACGCGGTCCAACCCCCAAACCCCCGCGCCCATCAGCGCCGACGCCGCCGCGATCCGCAGCGTGGCTCCGCCCACCGGCCCGAGGCCGAGGTTGCCCACCTTGCGGCGCAGCAGGAACAACAGCAGCAGCAGGTTCACCGTCATCGTGATGCTGGTGGCCAGCGCCAGCCCGCGGTGCTGGAGCAACGGCGCCAGCATCAGGCTCAGGCCGACGTTGAGCGCCACCACGGTCGCGCTCACCGCCACCGGGGTGCGCGTATCGCGCAGCGCATAGAACGTGGGGACGACGACCTTCACGCCGGAGTACGCCGCCAGTCCGATGCAGTAGAACACCAGGGCCGCCGCCGTCTGTTGAGTGTCGGTCGCGGTGAACCGGCCGTGCTCGTACACCACGCGGACGATCGGCGTCGCCAGCACGATCAGCCCCGCGGTGGCCGGCAGGGTGAGCGCGGCGACCAGCCGCAATGCTGCGGCGAACTCCTCACGCATCCGCGACATGTCCTGCAACGCCACCGCGCGCGACACCGCCGGCAGCGTCACCGTCGAGACCGCCACCCCGAACACTCCGATCGGCACGTACATCAGCCGGAACGCATAGTTCAGCCAGCTCACGCTGCCCTGCCCGGGCAGCCCCGCGGCGATCTGCGTGTTGACCACCAGGTTCAGCTGTGTGGCGGCCAGCCCCAGCGTCGCGGGCACCATCAGCAGCACGATGCGCCGCACGCCCGGGTCCCACGGCGCCCAGATCACCCGCGGCCGGTAGCCTTCCTTCCAGAATCCCGGCACGTGGACGAGCACCTGCCCGAGCACCCCGAGGACCGTGCCGACGGCCATGCCCAGGATCGGTGGCTGGCCCATCATCTTCGCCACCGGCACCAGCGTCACGCCGGCGACGATCATGCCGATCGAAATCATCCCGGGCGCCAGAGCCGGCACCGCAAAGCTGGAGAGCGCGTTGAGCACGCCGGTCGCCGCCGCCCCCACCGCGATCAGCATCAGGAAGGGCATCAGGATGCGGGTGAGTTGCACGGTGAGTTCGATCTTGCCGGGGACGCGCTCGAACCCCGGCGCCATCACGTGGACCAGCGGACCGGACAGGGCAATGCCGAGCAGCACCAATCCCCCGGTGATCACGGCCAGCATCGTCATCACGATCGAGGCGAGCTGGAACGCGCGCTCCTTGCCCCGCAACGTGAGTTCGGTCGTGAAGGTGGGCACGAAGGCGCTCGACATCGCGCCCTCGGCGAACA
>JBKJUD010000152.1:0-3127 GCA_046590735.1 Candidatus Eiseniibacteriota bacterium
GCGACGGCATCATGATGTTGGTCACGTTGAGCCGGTGGAACAGGTCCTCGCGGAACTTGCCGTCCTTGACCATCTGGCGCAAGTCGCGGTTGGTGGCGGCGATGATGCGCACGTCGACATGGATCGGCCGGTTCGCACCCACCCGCTCGATCTCGCGTTCCTGCAGCACGCGCAGCAGCTTCGCCTGCAGCGGCATCGCCATCTCGCCGATTTCGTCCATGAACAGCGTGCCGCCGTCGGCCACCTCGAACTTGCCGGCCTTCGACTCGGTGGCGCCGGTGAACGCGCCGCGCACGTGCCCGAACAACTCGCTCTCGAGCAGGTTCTCGGGCATCGCCGCGCAGTTCATCACCACGAGGTTCTTGTCGACGCGGCGGGAGTTGGCATGCAGGGCCTGCGCGATGAGTTCCTTGCCGGTGCCGTTCTCGCCCTGGATCAGCACGGTGGCGTCGGTGTCGGCGACATCGGCGGTGAGCTTGAGCACGCGCACGAAGGATGGCGCGTTGCCGATGATGCGGTCGAAGCGGAAGCGGCCGCGCAGCTGGCGCTCGAGTTCCTCCTGCCGGCGTTCCATCTGGCGGATCTCCAGCGCGGTGGAGATGCCGGTGGCGATGATGGTGCCGAGTTCGTTGAGCAGCGCGACGTCCATCTCGGTGAACATGCCGCTGACCGTGGAGTTGTCGAGATAGATCACGCCGACCAGGCGCTCGGCCGTGGCCAGCGGCACGCACACCACCGACTGCAGGCGCAGACGCTGCACGGACTCGGCCATCGCGAAGCGTTCGTCGCTGAGTGCGGAGGTGATGCGCTCCGCCTGGCGTGTCTGCACCACGTTGCGGATGATCGAGCGGCTCGATTGGAACGCCGGCTCGTCGAGTTCGAGCCGGTCGATAGCGCGAGCGACGCGGTAGTCCATGGCGCCGGCGTCGTCGACCAGCACCAGCAGTCCGCGCTCGGCGTTGGCGACCGCGATGACGGTGTCCATGATCGCCTCGAGCAGCCGGTCGACATTCGTCTCGCGGCCGAGCAGCAGCGCCACGGTATTCAGCGTCGCCGTGTTGCGCACCTTCAGCTCCGCCTCGCGCAGCCGCGCGGCCAGCGCCTCGACGCTACGGCGCACGCCGCGCGCGGTTTCCTCCAGCGGCACCGCGGACAGCTGCAGGCGCCCAGCGAGCAGATCGAGCTGCTCGGCCAGTTCGCGGGCCGCGCGCTGGGTCTCGCCCTCCAGCCCGTCGGCGAGCGTCTCGAGCAGCGCCCGCATGTCGCCCACTTGCTGGGCCGCCTGGGTGGAGACGGTGTGGATGTGGGAGTCGAGCGCCTGCAACTGCGACGTCGCCTCGGTGCCGGATTGGCGGGACAGCGGGTCGGGAGGAGGGCCCTGCTCCACGGCACGAACTCCTTTGGGATCGAGGACTGGCGGGTGACACGGGATGGAGGGCGCCTGGGACGACGGAGCGCCCCGGGATCGGGTCGGCCCAGGGGACACTGGGGCGCAGTATGCACGAGCCACAGGCGGAATCCCATGCCGAATAGTCAGGGATGTCGCTGCGAGGCTGACGAAACGGAGGGTCGTGGGCGCTCGGCTGCCTGAAAGTGCTGGGTCACTGGGGCAACGAGCCCGCTCCGTCGCGCCCCGCGTTGACCCAGCCCGCCGAGGCCGGGTACACTGGGGAAGCAAGCCCACGTCGTGATCCCCGCGTCCGGGCGGCCGCACGCCAACCCCAGACCTGCCAATCCCGCCGGCGGAGGTCGCGACGCGCGACACCCCCTTCGCACCCTGAGCCCACGAGGGTCCCCGTGACAGCCAGCCGAACCCCCTCTGCCCCTCCCTGCACGCGCCGCCGTGCCGCCTGGTGGGCGGCCGCGCTCGCCGGATGCTGTCTGGCAACCGTGGTGCCCGCGATGGCCAGCCCAGTGTCCACCCTGCTGGTCTGGGACAACGACCGCGGGCTGACCCTGTGCGACCCGGACCTGGTCAGTGCCGCCTGCGTCCCGGTGGGCACCGAGGTCGGGCTGGTGCGCGCGGTGATCAACAACGGCTCGGTGCCGGAAGTCGTCACCACCCTACCGACGGACTTGTCACCCTACGCCGGCGTCTACATCACCCTCGGCTGGTCCGACGGCAACGAGGGCGCCGGGCAGATCACCGTGGCCGAGCAGACGCTGCTCGCCACCTACATCCTCGCCGGCCACCCGGTCTTCCTGCAGGGGAATGACTTTGCCGCGGACTACAAGAACACGGAATTGCTCGACCTCTTCGGTGCGGTGTTCAACGGCGGCGGATCCGCCACCGGAAACGTCAGCCAGCTGATCGGGCGCCCAGGCACCTTTGCGCAGGGCATGGTTTTCGGCTACCCGTTCGGGACCCCGTCGGACTTCAGCGTGGACGACGTGCTGCCGGGGGGCGTTTTCGCCGGCGACATCCTGTTCGATGACCAGAACGGTCCGGGCAAGGCGATGTCTTCGCCCACGGAAAGCGGATCGCCGCGCGGCAAGACACGCGACGGCGGCGGACCCATCACGGCCTCTACCATCCGCGGGCGCACGGTGTTGTTCACCACGGTCTTCGGCGCGATGCCGGATGGCCTGCCGCCCTCGACGAAGGACATGCTGATGGGCCGGGTCCTGGGCGACCTCGGGCTGCTGGTTACGCCGGTGCAGCCGAGCACGTGGGGCAACATCAAGGCGCTCTACACCCGCTAGCGCCGCACGCACGGCATCGACAGGGCCGCGTTTCCCTACCCGGAGACGCGGCCCTTCGTCATGTCCGGCGGGAGCGCCAGCGGCGCGAGCAGCGCGCGGACCTCGGTGACGCCGGACGCGCCCGCCCAGGCGCGCACGTCGGGATGCGTGGCGAGCCGCTCCACCAGCGTGGCGACGCGGTCGACGAAGCGGGCGCGCCGGCGCTGGTAGGAAAGGCGCAGGGCGCCCGCCGGCAGCGAGGACGCGGCGGCATGCGCGGCCTCGGCGGCGGCGCGTGCGGCGCCCCAGGCGAGGCTGGCGAAGCCGGCGCCCAGTTCCACTTCGGCGCGATGCAGGGCAGCGTCGGCGAAGGTCTCGGCGCTGCCGCAGCGCGTCGCGGCTTCCACCGCGCGCTGGGCGCTGACGCGCGGCGTCTCGCGGTCCC
>JBKJUD010000176.1:0-3616 GCA_046590735.1 Candidatus Eiseniibacteriota bacterium
CGCCGAGCAGCGGCATGAGCGGATCGTTGGCGCCATGCGCGGCGGCCGGCGCGGACGACACGCCGAGCGACAGTGCGCCGACGGCGAACATCAACATCAGCAACAGACGAGGGGCTCGCATGCCTTTCGGCTAGCGGCCCGCGCCGCGTCGCGCCTGGGACGCGCGGGCACGGGGAAGCGGACTCGACGATTCCTTCGTCAGGTGGGGCACGCGGCACCTCCGGGAGACGGTGGCAGGTGTGGCCGCTGGCCCGGGCGGGCGGCACGACCACGGCGCCATTGTAGGCGGCGTCCGGACGAGTCGCAACCGGACCGCCCGCGCGAGCCCACCGGGTACACCGCACGGCGCGCGGCCTATCCCTTGACGCCCCCCACCGTCAACCCGCCGACGAGGTAGCGATTGAGCACGAGGAACAGCGCCACCGCCGGCGCCGACACCAGCAGGCTGCCGGCCGCGTAGGTCGCCCACTCGGTCTGGAAACTCGATTGCAATCCGGCCAGCCCCAGCGGCAGCGTGTTGAGCGACGCCGAGTGCAGGATCACCCGCGCCACCATGTACTCCGACCATCCGGCCATGAACGAGAACAGCGCCGTCACCGCCAGGCCCGGCGTGGCCAGCGGCAACGCCACCCGCCAGAACGCGCCGATCTGCGAGGCACCGTCGATGCGCGCCGCTTCCTCGAGAGCCAGCGGGATGGTGTCGTAGTAGCCCTTCATCGTCCACACGCAGAACGGCAGCGCGGTCGCCGAGTACGCGATCATCAGGCCCAGCAGGGTGTCGATCAGGTGCAGGCTCTGCATCAGGACATACAGCGGCACCAGCACCATCGTCGCCGGGAACATCTGCGTGACCAGCAGACCGACCAGGCCGGTCTTCTTGCCCACGAACGAAAACCGGCTGAACGCGTAGCCGGCGAACGCCGCCAGTAGCACGGAGATCGTGGTGACCGCGGCGGTGACGATCGCGCTGTTGCGCAGCCAGAGCAGGAACGGCCGCTCGACCAGCAACCGCTCGTACGCGGTGAACGTCGCGCCATGCGGGATCAAGCGCAGCGACGTCGACAGCAACTGGTCGGCGGGCCGCAGCGAGATGCCGAAGACCAGCAGCACCGGGTACACGGCGAGGAACGCCGCGATCACCAGCACCGCGTAGCTGACGGCATCCTGCGCGAGGCGCGCGTGCCGCCGGGTCACGAGAGCACCTCGCTGGAGCGGTTGATGCGGAACCACAGCAGGATGAACGCCAGCAGGATGAGGAAGATCACCACGCTGAACGCCGCCGCATAGGAGTAGTCGTAATAGTTGAAGGCGGCCTTGTAGACATAGGTCACGAGGATGCGCGTCTTGTCGGCGGGCTGGCCGCCGTCGGTGACCAGCCAGATCACGTTGAGGTTGTTGAAGGTCCAGATGGTGCCGAGCGCGATCGCCGGCGCCATCACCGGGCGCAGGAACGGCAGCGTGATGCGGGTCAGCCGCGTCCACCAGCCGGCGCCGTCCATGTCCGCGCTCTCGTACACCTCGCGCGGAATACTCTGCAGCCCGCCGAGCGCGACCACCATCATGAACGGCACGCCCAGCCACACGTTGGCGATGATCGGCGCGACGAACGCCCACACCGGCTGCGAGAACCAGGGAATCGGCGAGACGTCGAATAGCCGCGTGAGAATCAGGTTCACCGCGCCGTACTCGTGATTGAACATGCCGCGCCAGGTGAGCGCGGTGATGTACTGCGGCAGGGCCCACGGCAGGATCAGCAGCGTGCGGAAGATCGCCCGCCCGCGCAGCGGCCGGTCGAGAAGCAGCGCCAACGCGATGCCAAGGGTCACGTGCAGCACGATGTTGACGCCCGTCCACAGCACCGTCTTGCCCAGCACCTCGTAAAGCACCGGCTCGCGCAGGATGCGTGCGAAGTGCTGGAGGCCGACGAAGTGGGTGTCGCGGATGTGATAGAGGTTCATGTTGCGGAAGGCGAGCCAGAACGTGTAGCAGAATGGGTAGAGGACGACGGTGGCCAGGATCGCCACCGTCGGCAGGATGAGCAGGTATGGCAGCACCTGGACGCGGCGCGCGGGAACGCGAGGGGCGGGCATCACGGGCGTCGGCGGCTGCCTATTTCGGCATCGCGGCGATCTTCTGCGTCGCGTCGGCCTGCATCGCCGTGGCCGCGGGGCCGGGCTGGGTGGATCCGTTCATCACGTTCTGCAACTGCGGGCGCATGGCGTCCCAGATGATGCGCATCTGCGGCGCCACCGGCATCCGGCGCCCCACCGTGGTCTGGTCGAGCGCGCCGGCAAGCACCGGGTCCTGGAGCACCCACGAGCCCGGCGCGTAGCACTCGGCGCGGCTCGGCAGGGTGCGCGCCGCGCGGGCGTAGCGCATCTCCGCCTCCGGCGAGGTGAGGTAGGTGAGCAGGGCGACGACCAGCGGCTTGCGCGTCGCCGGCACGTGGGCGTTCACGAAGTAGCCGCGCCCGGAGACCATCGGCTGCGACCAGCGGCCGGTGGCCGCCACCCGCGGGATGCGCGCCACCTGCACCGGGATCTGCTTGGTGAGATAGCCTTCCATTCCCCACAAGCCATTGATGATCATCGCCGCGCGGCCTTCCTTGAACAGCGCGTCGGCGGTGTTGTAGTCGCACTCGCGCGGCATCAGGCCCTCGGCCTTGAAGCGGGCCATGAGTTCCAGCGCCTGGACCATCGCGGGCGAATCGAGCGTCGGCGCGCCCTTCTCGTCCATCACCCAGCCACCGTAGCCGCCGAAGAACGGCACCAGCCAGAACGGCTCGGAGGTGTTGAACACAAGCCCGTAGGTGCTGTCGCGGGTCGCCGCCTTGGCCATCACGAGCATTTCGTCGAGTGTCTGCGGCGGGTGTGGCACCAGGCGGCTGTTGCAGATCAGCATCAGGTGGTTGCCGAACTGGTCGGGCAACTGCCAGACGTGGCCATCGAGCGTGTCGAGCGATGCAGGCAGGAAATTCGCCAGATACCCGGGCGGCATCAGGCTGTCGATGGGCTGCACCAGGTGCATCACCGAGAACGGGCCGGCGTTGTCCGAAGGTCCGTAGGCGATGTCGGGACCGCCGCCGGATTGCGCCGCGGTCTGGAACTGCGTGCGCAGGTCGTCCGGCGTGTAGTGCTCGGTGGAAACGTGCGTGCCCGGGTGCGCCGCCTGGTACTCGGTCACCAGCGAGTCGAGCACCGCCTTCTCGCCGGGATCCATGTATTCCCACAGGGTCACCGAGTGCGCGCCGCCGCCGCCCTTGCCGCAGCCGGCCACCAGCACTGCGATCGCCGCGACCGCGATCCCTCGCCGCATTCCGCTCGCTCCACGCATGGGCTGAGTCATCTCCCGTCGATCACTCCGCATGCACGGTGGAATTCTTGCCGCCGTAGCCGTCATCCGCGGACAGCGGGTTGGCGGGGTCGGGCTTCCAGTCGGTGCCGTTGATCACGAACTTGTACTGATGATCGCCCGGCGTCAACGGCACGACCACGGTCCACACGTCGCCGTCGCCCTTCGCCATCAGGTTGGCGCTGGTGGACCACGCATTGAAGTCGCCGGCGATCGCCACCGATTGCGCGCCGGACGCGCGATAGGCGAAGCGCCACCCGCCGTC
>JBKJUD010000218.1:0-3499 GCA_046590735.1 Candidatus Eiseniibacteriota bacterium
GGATACTGGAAGTCCAGTATCCCAGCGCCGACATCGCGCGCACGCAGGCGTTCTGGCGCGACGTGCTCGGCGTGGCGCCCGGCGAGGAGTTCGACGAGGGCTGGAGCGAATTCGACGCGCGGCCGACGGTCATCTGCTTCACGCCCGACGAACCCGACAACCGCTTCGCCGGCACCGCATGCGCCGCGCTCGCGGTCGCCGACATCCATGTTGCCATCGCCGCGCTCAAGAAGGCCGGCGTCGAAGTGCTCGTCGAGCCGACAGAGACCAGCGTCTGCTGGATGGCCTACATCGCCGATCCCGACGGCAACCGCGTGTGCATCCACCAACGCAAGGACGGCACCGCGGGGTAGTGCACGCGCGCCGGCAGGGGAGGCGCACCGCCGCCCCCGCCGGTCTCGCGGCCTACCAGATCCGGCAGCGGTCCGCCTCGGTGCGCGTCATCGCCGAACCGGCGGGACAGTGGAACGCCTCCGCGAAGCCGGGGTTGTTGACCACCGTGCCGTTGACGCGGAAGCGGCCGAGCGGGTGCGGGTCGGTGGAGATCTGCAGGCGCTCGGCCTCGGGCCGATTGAGTTCCGCCCAGATGGTGGCGAAGCCGAGGTAGAAGCGCTGCTGCGGCGTGAAGCCATCGATCAGGGCCTGTGGCTTGCGCGCCAGCGCGATGTCCAGTGCCCGCATCGCCAGGCGCGAGCCCCCGAGGTCGGCCAGCGCCTCGCCGAGCACCAGCTTGCCCTTCATGTGCAGGGAATCCTGCACCACGAAGTCGCCGAACTCGCGCTCGACGCAGGCGGCGCGCTCGGTGAACTTCGCCTTGTCGTCCGCGGTCCACCACTCGTGGAGATTGCCCTGCGCGTCGAACTGGCGTCCGCGGTCGTCGAAGCCGTGCGACATCTCGTGCCCGATGACCACGCCGATGGCGCCGTAGTTCACCGCGTCGTCGGCATTCATGTCGAAGAATGGGCCCTGCAGGATGCCGGCGGGGAAGACGATCTCGTTCTTGCCGGCGTTGTAGTAGGCGTTGATGGTGGGCGGCGTCATGCCCCACTCGGTGCGGTCCACCGGCTGGCCGATCTTGCGCAGGTCGCGCGCGTTCTCGAAGCGCGCCGAGGCCAGCGCGTTGGCGGCCCACGAGGCGCGTCCCACCTCCAGCGCGGAGTAGTCGCGCCACGTGTCGGGATAGCCGATCTTGGGCACGAAGGTATCGAGCTTGCCGAGCGCGGCCTGCTTGGTGGCGTCGCTCATCCAGTCGAGCGTGACGATGTCCTCGCGGAACGCCTGCACGAGGTCGGCGACCATCTGCTGCATGCGGGCCTTGGCGGCCGGCGGGAAGTACGTGTGGACGTACAGCTGTCCGACAACTTCGCCGAGGCCGCGATCCACGCTGCCCAGCGCGCGGCGCCAGCGCGGCAGGTTCTCCGGCGTGCCCTCGAGAACGCGGCCGCGGAACTCGAACGCGGCATCGACGAACGCGGCCGGCAGGCGTCCCGCGTAGGCGTCGAGCAGGCGCACGCGGCAGTAGGTCTTCCAGTCGCCGACCGGCGTGGCGGCGAGCATGCTGTCGAGCACGGTGAAGAACACCGGCTGTCCAATATTCAACGAGTCGATCGCCGGCGCGCCGACGCCATGCAGATATGCGGTCCACGCGAAGTGCGGCATGAGCGCGGCCACCTGCGAGGTGCTCATCTTGTTGTACGTCTTGACCGGGTCGCGCCGCTCCACGCGCGTCATCGACGCGGCGGCCAGCCGCGACTCCAGGCGCATGACCGTCTCGGCGCCGAGGGAGGCGGTCTGCGGGCTGGCGCCGGCGAGCGTGAGCAACTGCGTCACGTAGCTGCGGTAGCCGTCGCGAATCTTCTGCGCGCTGTCGTCGGCGCGGAAATAATAGTCGCGATCGGGGAGGCCGAGCCCGCCCTGCGCGGCCTGGGCAATGACCTCGGTGCTGCGCTTGGCGTCCTGGCCGGAGCCAAAGCCGAAGTACACGTTCGCGCCGTCGTCGTGCAGGCGCGCGATCAGCGCAGGCAGTTGCACACTGCTGGTCACTGCGTCGATCGCGTCGAGTTCGGTGTGCAGCGGCGCGATGCCCGCGCGCTCGACGGCAGCCGAGTCCATTGCGGCGGCGTAGAAGTCGCCGACCTTGCGTTGCGGCGTGCCGGCGGGCGCCTGCGTGGCGCCCTCGCAGAGGGCGCGCAGGTGGATCCGGGTGCGCTGGGCGAGGACGTCGAAGCTGCCCCAGCTCGATTCGCTGGAGGGGATCGCGTTCCGGGTCCGCCAGCCGCCGGTGGCGTACTGGTAGAAGTCGGCGCACGGCGCGCACGTGGAATCGCGATCGGCGGGATCGAGGCCGGAGCTGGCCTGCGCGGCCGGCGCCAGGGCGAGTGTGGCGAGGACGAGCGGGCCGGCAAGGCGGCGCAGGGGGGCGGCGAGACGGCGTGCGGACATGCGGGAACCTCCGTGGGACGCGGCGGGAGGCGCGGGGCGTGGTACCAGACCCGCGACGCCCACTCTCGAGGGCGGGACGGCGCAGCTTAACAGGCGCGACCCGCGCCTCGGCAGGGGGAAAAGCCCCCAGCGGGGGCGGGGACACGGTGCCACGGCCGTCCCCAGGCGCCGGGCGGACCTCAGGCGCCAGCCAGCCCTGCGGAAGCCCCGTGAACCGGCCGATGATGAGGTTTGGCCCCCCACCGGGCGACCGTTGGCCGATATCCGTGGCCGGACATGCAATTACAGGGTTGAGGCGAGGCAGGGGTCTTTGGTAGGATGCCGCCTCGAATGATCGAATCAAAGAAGGAGGTGATCAAGCGTGCCGCTGAGTAAAGAAACGAAGAAGAAAGTCATCGACCAGTTCCAGCTTCACGAGGGCGACTCGGGTTCTGCCGAAGTGCAGATTGCCCTGTTGACCGAACGGATCCGTGAGCTGACCGACCACTTCAAGGTCCACAAGAAGGACCACCACTCGCGCCGCGGGCTGCTCAAGATGGTCGGACAGCGTCGGCGGCTCCTTGACTACCTCAAGTCACGGAAGGTGGACCGTTACCGCTCGCTGGTCAAGGAGCTGGGTCTGCGCAAGTAAAGCGAGTACACGGCACGCGCCGCCGCTTCGGGATGAAGTGGCGGCGTTTCCGTGGAAGGGATTCCCGGTCGCGCCACCACCCGCAGTGTCTTGTCCTGAGCATGTTCCGTCTTGCGCTCACCACTTCGATGTTGCGCTGCCCGAGGATTCCTCCCGCTTTCCGCCTGCCGGTCTCGCCACGAGACGGCTGCCCCGGCGGCCCGCCTTTCAGGAGTGTAGGGAAGTACGGAGAACCCAACTAGATGAAGCACATCGTATCGAGCGACCTTGGCGGTCGCCAATTCTCGATCGAAACCGGCCGTGTTGCCAAGCAGGCGCACGGGTCCGTGTGGATGCAGTTCGGCGACACTGTCGTGTTCGTCGCCGCGGTCGCCTCGAAGAACCCGCTCGAGGACCGCGACTTCTTTCCGCTGACGGTGGACTACC
>JBKJUD010000342.1:0-5833 GCA_046590735.1 Candidatus Eiseniibacteriota bacterium
GCCGGGAGGTGCGAGCGGCGCGTTCGCCGCGCTCGCGGTGCACAACAACCAGCTCTACGCCGGTGGTTCGCTGCTGCCGGTGAGCGGCCCGCGCTTCGGCGCCGTGCTGCGCTGGACCGGCAGTAGCGAACCACCGGCGTAGAGCTGGTTGTTGTGCACCGCGAGCGCGGCGAACGCGCCGCTCGCACCTCCCGGCAACGCGCCTGTCGACGACCACGTCGTCCCATCCCAGCGCGCCACTGCATTGACCGTGGCGCTGCCCGCCTGCGTGAACTCCCCGGCCGCGAACAAGCTGGCGCCGAAGACGGTGAGCGCCGACACCGGGCCGTTGATCCCCGTGCCCAGGGGGGTCCACGTCGCGCCGTCCCAGCGCGCGATGTTCTGGGCCGCAACGGTGCCGGCCTGCGTGAACGTGCCCGCCGCGACGAGCGCGCCGTTGAAGACGGTCGCGGCGGAGACTGTGCCGGCGAGTCCGCCGCCTGGGCTGCCCAGGCCGGTCCACGCCCCGGCGAGGTCGCGTGCCACGCCGTCGGCGGCCACGCCGGCGACGCTGCGGAAGTCGCCCGCCAGGTAGAGCGTGTCGGTGGCGGCGAGGACCGCGCGCACGGCGTCGTCCGCGCCGCTGCCGAGCGCTGCCCAGCCCGCGCCGTTCCAGGTGGCGAGGTTGCTCGCGGAGAGCGTACCGATCTTCGCGAAAGTGCCGCCGGCCACCAGCAGGCCCTGCCAGATGCCGAGCGCCTCGACGGGATTGTCCGTGCCGGCGCCGAGCGCACTCCACGCCGTCCCGTTCCAGGTGGCGATGTTGCGCACGGAGGTCGCGCCCGACTGCGCGAAGTCGCCGCCCGCCACCAGCCCCGCGCCGTAGGACGCGAGCGCCGCCACACCCGGCGCGAGGAATCCGCCGGTGAGCCCGGCGCCCAGCGCGCTCCACTGCGCGCCGTTCCATTGCGCGACGTAACTCGCGGCCACGGCCCCCGCGTGGGTGAACCCGCCGCCGGCGAGGAGCGCGCCGTTGAAGACGCCGAGCGACTGTACCGGGGCATCCGTCCCGGCCCCGCACGCGGCCCACGCCGCGCCATCCCAGGTGGCGAGGTTGGCGGCCGCGCCCGCTCCGGCCTGGGCGAAGCTGCCGCCGACGACCAGCGCGCCGTTCCACACCGTCAGCGCCTCCACCGTCGCCGAGCCGCCCGTGATCCCGCCCCCGAGCGCGCTCCACCGTGCCCCGTCCCACTGCGCGATGCCCGGTGTGGCGACCGCGCCCGCGTGCGTGAACGCTCCGCCCGCCACCAGTTTTCCGCCGTAGACCGCCAGCGCGTACACCGGGCCGTCGAGGCCGCTGCCGAGGCTCGCCCAGCCGCCCGGCGTCCAGCGCGCGATGAAGCTCGCCGGCACCCCGCCGGCGTACGGGAACACCCCGCCGGCGATCAGGTCGCCGCGGAACTGCGTCAGCGCGTACACCGGGCAGCTGGCCCCGGCACGCTGGAAGCTGTCGATCCAGTGCTGGTCCGCCCCCACGGGCGCGGCGCCGGACACGACGGGGCACGGCGGCGGCGCCGCGGAGGCGGCCGCCACCCACAGGCCGGGCAGCACGAGAAATGCCGCGACGCGGACGCGGGACGTGCGCCGCGCGGCGCCGGTTGGGCGTCGGGTCATCAGGGTCTCATCGGCAGGGAGTCGAGTCCGGGCGTGTCCCGGGGTGTTGTGCGGGGGGGAAAACGGGCGGGGAGCCCCAGCGTACGCGTTCCGGGGCACGCGCGAAAGCCCGGGACGCGAGGGTCCCGGGCTTCGTGTCACTTGGCCGGCCGCGCGGGACGCGGCAGTCCCGCTAGCTGCAGCCGCTGGTCGAGCCGCAGCTGTCGCAGCGCAGGCACGTGCCGTTGCGGACCATGGTCATCTGGCCGCACTCCCGGCACGGATCGCCCTCGTAGCCCTTCAGGCGTGCCTCGCGATACTTCGCCGCCGCGGCATTGGCGGCCGCCACCGCCGCGCTGGGCGCCGACTCGTGCCCGCTCTTGCCCGCCGACGACTCGCCGAGGATCGCCGCCACCGGGATCATGTCGCGGGTCTCCCCCACGGCCTGCGCGGCCGTGCCGCTGGCCTGGGGCGCGGAGCCCGCGCCACCCGCCGGTGCCTCGCCGCCCGCCTTGGTTGCGCCCGGTCCGCCGGCCGCGGACGCCGCCGAACGCCGCGCCGCCGCCCGCGAGGCCGCGCCCACCGGCTTGACGGTGTCGTTGCGCATGTCCTCCGGATGCACCTGCACGAGGTCGTAGCGCCCGAGATACTCCACCGCCAGCTCGCGGAAGATGTAGTCGATGATCGATGTCGCCATCTTGATGCGCGCGTTGCCGGTGACCATGCCGTTGGGCTCGAAGCGCGTGAACACGAAGGCGTCGACGAACTCTTCGAGCGGCACGCCGTGCTGCAGCCCCAGCGAGATGGCGATCGCGAAGCAGTTCATCAAGCTGCGGAAGGCGGCGCCTTCCTTGTGCATGTCGATGAACACCTCGCCGAGCGAGCCGTCCTCGTATTCGCCGGTGCGCAGGTAGACCTTGTGGCCGCCGACACTCGCCTTCTGCGTGTAGCCGCGGCGACGGTCCGGCAGCCGCACGCGGCGGTCGTGACTGGCCAGCACGCGCTCGACGAAGCGCGTCGCGGCCTCCTCGATCGCCGGCGCGGTGGGGGCCGTCGGCTGCGCTTCGCCCGAATCCGCCGTCGCCGCCGCGTCGCCGAACGCCTCGCCCTCGACGAGGTCGATGAGCGAGTTCAGCGGCTGGCTCAACTTCGAGCCGTCCCGGTAGAGCGCCACCGCCTTGAGCATGCGCTCCCAGCCGGTGCGATACGCCGCCTGCACGTCCGCGATGGTGGCGGTGGCCGGCAGGTTGATGGTCTTGGAGATCGCGCCGCTGATGAACGGTTGCGCGGCGGCCATCATCTCGATGTGCGCCTCGGCGCGGATCGAGCGGGTGCCGAGGCGGCCACAGCGGTTGGCGCAGTCGAAGACCGGGTAGTGCTCGAGCGTCAGGTGCGGCGCCCCCTCGACGGTCATGCGGCCGCAGACGAAGTCGTTCGCCGCCTCGATCTCCGCCGGCGTGAACCCCAGCGCGCGCAGGACGTTCAGGGACGGATCCGCCACCTGCGCGGCGCTGAGCCCGAGCGCCTGCACGCAGAACTCCTCGCCCAGCGTCCACTTGTTGATCGCGAACTGGATGTCGAAGGCGTGCGTCAGCGCCTTCTCCACGGTGGCCAGCGCGTCGGCGGTGAAACCCTTGGCGGTGAGCGTCGCGTGGTTGATCGAGGGCGCGTCGCGCAGCGTGCCGGTGCCGCGTGCGTAGGTCACGATGTCGTCGATCTGCGCGTCGCTGTAGCCCAGGCGGCGCAGCGCCGGCGGCAGTGACTGGTTGATGATGCGGAAGTACCCGCCGCCGGCGAGCTTCTTGAACTTCACCAGCGCGAAGTCCGGCTCGATGCCGGTGGTGTCGCAATCCATCAGCAGGCCGATCGTGCCGGTGGGCGCGATGACGGTCACCTGCGCGTTGCGGTACCCGTGCTTGTCGCCGAGTGCCAGCGCGCGGTCCCACGCCTCGCGCGCGGCGGCCAGCAGGTCGCGCGGGCACATCCCCGAGTCGATGGGCACCGGCGTGACCGTGAGGCCCTCGTACTCGGTGTCGGCCGCGTTCCACGCCGCGCGGCGGTGGTTGCGCACCACCCGCAGCATCGCCTCGCGGTTGCGTGCGTAGCCGGCGAACGGCCCCAGCTCGCGCGCCATCTCCGCGGAGGTCGCGTACGACTCCCCGGTCAGGATCGCGGTCAGCGCGCCGGCGATCGCCACCGCCTGCGGCGAATCGTACGGCAGCCCCAGGCGCATGATGACGGTGCCGAGGTTGGCGTAGCCCAGGCCGAGCGTGCGGAAGGTGTAGCTCTTCTCCGCGATCGGCCGGCTGGGGAACTGCGCCATCAGCACCGACACCTCCAGCGCCACCGTCCACAACCGGCAGGCGTGCGCGTAGCCGTGGATGTCGAAGCGGCTGTCGGCGCCGAGGAACTTCACCAGGTTGATCGAGGCGAGGTTGCACGCGGTGTCGTCGAGGAACATGTATTCGGAGCAGTTGTGCACCACGATCCCGTTGGCGACGAAGTGGTGGGTGACGCCTTCGGTCAGGTCGAACACCGGCTCGAAGCCCAGGGCGTCGATCGCGACGATGGCGTCGTCCATCGAGTCGGCGTACACGCCGACGCGCTGGTTGAGCTCGTGCAGCGCCGCCGCTTTCGCCGAGGACGGGTCGAAGCCGATCTCGCGCTCGAACATCACGCGCGAGGCGCGGCTGATGCGCAGCGAGAACATGGGCTGCACCGGGTACTCGCGCTGGCCACCGCGGCCATCCGGCAGCAAGGACAGCGTGGTCGTCCCGCGCCGGTTCTCATACAGCTTGCTCTTGATGCCGAAGTTGAGCAGCAGCACCTGGACCTGCTGGAGCAGCTCGCGCGAGGTGGAGTCGAGCGCGACGTACTGGCTCTTGTCGCCGTCGTCGGCGACCGTGCCGTCGGCGGTGAACAGGCCGCGCAGCACGCCGGCCAGCGCGGGCCGGTCGAGTTCGTGGATCGCGGGGGTGAACGCCTTGCGCTCGCTGCCGCCGTCGAGCACGGCGTAGCGCGCGAACACGTCGACCAGCGCCTGGGTCGAGAACGCCAGCCGCGCGCCGTTCGAGCCGCCGCGGCTGCTCACGTGCACCGGCGAAGGATTGCCGGGCATGCCGGCCACCCGCTGGAGCGCCTTCTCCTCGTTGAGCCCCGTGGCGAGGGCTTCCAGCACGCCGGCTTCCTGCGCGGCCATGGTGAGGATGACGATTTCCTGCGCGCCGTCCCGTCCGCCGCGCACGAGGCAGCCATCCCCCACTGCCAAGCCGATGCCGTGCGCCATGCGCTCCGGCAGCGCCGTGCGGCCGAAGCCGGCGCCCTGCAGGTGGACGCGTTCGCCCAGCCGCAGGTCCTCGACCGCGACATCGCCGCGTTCGAGGGTGAGCACCTGGTGATTGCCGGTGAGCCGCAGCTCATAGCCGGCGCGCGTGCGCAGCCGGTAGACCTGCTTGGTGCCGGTCGGGAAGATGTCGGTGACGAAGTGTGGCTGGCCGTCGGCGCCGATGATGTTGGCGGTGCGGCCGACCATCGCATCGATGCGCTGCCACCCCTTGTCGGTGGCCACCAGCGTGTCGCCGGTGACGCATGGGTTGCTGGCGAGGATCGGGCCGTCCGCCGGACACGTGTGCCATTCGTTGATCGTCGTGTCGTACTGCACGCCGGGGTCGGCGGACGACCACGCCGCGTAGGCGATGCGGTCCCACAGCTCCTGCGCCGGCACCGACTTCGCGACGGTGCCCGCGGTGCGATATTTCAGCTCCCAGGCGCCGCCGCTGTCGAGCATGGCGAAGAAGCTGTTGGGCACGCGAATCGAATTGTTGGAGTTCTGGCCCGACACCGTGCCGTAGCCCGCGCCGTCCCAGTCGGTGTCGAACAGGTCGACACGGCAGCCGGTGAAGCCCTGCTGCGCGAGGTCCAGCGCGCGCTGGATGACACCGGTGGGCAGGCCGCCGTCCATCGCCGCGCGCACGGCGCGGGCGACCAGCGGGTTGCTCTTCGGATTCGCGCGCTCGGCGAGCGAGGCGCCGTTGAGCGACGCGTCCTGCGCGGCGCGCAGGATCGAATGCAGGTGGCGCTCGAGCTGCCGGGCACCGGCGACCAGCGCGGCGACCTTCTGCTCCTCCATCACCTTCCAGTCGATGAACGCCTCGATGTCCGGGTGATCGAGGTCGAGGCAGACCATCTTGGCGGCGCGGCG
>JBKJUD010000362.1:0-3476 GCA_046590735.1 Candidatus Eiseniibacteriota bacterium
CCACGAGCTCATCGTTCACAACGACCGTGTACGACCAGGCCGGGATCACCGGGACCTCGGTCACCTTGCCGCTACTCGGCAGCCGTGTGACCTACTATTGGCATGTGAACGCGACGAACACGTTCGGCACGAGCGCATACTCTTCCACCTGGAGCTTCAAAACAGCAAAGAGGTAGGACTAAGCGGCTCCGGCGGTCGCCCGATCGGGCGACCGCCGCGGCTTTGCGCCGCGGGGTGCCGCGGCCGACACGCCCACGAGGGACGTGTGTGAGCGTCTGGACGTCACGCCATGCCCAAGCCCCCGCTCGCCCGACGGAGTACGGCGTGCTGGTCGGTCGAGTCGCTGTGAAGCGGGCTGGGCGTCCTTCCGGCATCATGAAGAGGAAATATGAAGAAGCAGGCAGCTAGCGCGGCGCGCCCCGGGGAGGCGGGGGACATGAGGTCCGAATACGATTTCAGCGGCGGCGTCCGCGGCAAACACGCCGCGCAATATGCGGCCGGCAGCAACGTCGTCGTGTTGGATCCGGATGTCGCGGCGGTGTTTCCGAATGCGGCTGCCGTGAACAGCGCCCTCCGCGCCTTGGCACAGATCGCCGGGAGGACTAGCCGACCCACGCGTCGGTCGACGGGCGCGTAGTTGGGTCCACCGAGCCCGTGAGCGACCGAACCGGCGAGGACATCCGGTCCGAATTGGCACAAGTCCGCGACCGTCTCGCGGCGCTCAGTCAGGCGCAGGCGGCCGCGGCCTCGCGAGTCGCGGAGTTGCAGCGAGAGTTGGAGAATTCAACTGCGTCGGTGCCACGTGACGCAATCGGACAACGAGTTCTAGAATCGACTGGTCCGAAGAAAGCCGTCAGGTCAATGGCGAATGGCATCGGTCCGAAGCGGGGCGTGGTGTTGGGCGCGCAGGTCGCGCTGGGGCTAGGCGGATTGGTGTGGGTGTTCGCGCCGCGTAAGTCGGCCTAACAGACGCGCCACCCGGGCGCGGAACCGGAATCACAGCAGAACGATCTGAGGGGGTGAGCCGAGGGCCGAGGTGCGCGCATCACGCGAGCGCCTACTGTCCTGTCGTGCTCGCCACCCTGCCGCGCGGCCGCACCGCGCGCGGCTGACTCGAGGATCCGGCCATGCCGCTCATTTCCATCGTCGTCACGCTCATCGTCGTGGGTGTGCTTCTCTGGTTGATCAACAACTACATTCCGATGGACGCCAAAATCAAGCAGATCCTCAACGCCGTCGTGGTCATCGTGACGGTGCTGTGGATTCTCAATTTGTTCATCCCACTCGGCAACATGGGCAACCTGCGCATGACGCGCTAATTGGTCGATTCCGGGTGGGGCGGCGCCAGTGCGGCGGGGGGCGGAGTGATCTGGCGCGCGGCCGCCCACGCCGCGGCCGGCGGCATGTCGGTGTGGGCGAGGACGCGGCGCATGTGCGCGGCCCAATCGCGCGCAGCCTTGGCGTAGGCGCGATCGGCGTTGGCGCGCAGCGTCGACATCGCGCCTTGGCGTGGCGGCGCTGGCGGTGAAGGTCACGCGAGTGCGACTCGCGTCCATGGCGTGAAACGTCAGTCGGCACTGCGCCTGCACGTTGCCGAAGAGAATGCGCACGAAGAACTTGTTGAGGGGTTTCCACAGCGTGCGCAGGGAATCCGCGGAAGCGCCGGCCGGCGCCAGGAGCCACCCGTCGTGAATCAAGCTCGCGGCCGCGTTGTAGCGCAGGGTCGCGGGATCGGCGGGGAAGGTGTCGACGTATGCCACGCCGTTGTCGACCCACGAGGCGGGCGGCGATTGGACGGCGTCGTAGGCGCGCGCGGCGGGCGGGTGCAGCGCAACGACAGCGCACGCGGCGAGCGTGACGCGGGTGAGCATGCGGGCGAGTGAGGCAATCGAATTCAGCATCAGGAGCACCACCATACGCGGATCGGCGGCGGCATGGCTAATCGTCGTCCGCCGTGCCGGTCGAGGTGGTGCCGCCTTCGCCATCGACATGTTCGAAGTAGAACGCGCCGCGCCGCTTCGGGTGATTGCACACTTCGTCGAGCCGCACGCCGTCGTACAGGCGGCCGTTCTGCATGACGTAGCGGATGGCCTCGCTGTCACGAATGTTGGCGAGCGGATTCTTGTCGAGGACGATCAAGTCGGCGAGTTTGCCGGTTTCGAGCGAGCCGATGTCGCCGTCGAGTCCGCGGTAGCGCGCGCCGTTGAGTGTCGCGCAGCGCAAGGCCTCGTGCGGTGTCATGCCGCCTTGCACGAACATCCACATTTCCCAATGCGCGGCGAGACCTTCGCGCTGGCCGTGCGCGCCGAGTTGCACGCTGACGCCGGCATCGAGCAGCGCCTTGGCATTACGTGCGGCGTCGATGTGATTCCATTCTTCGTCGGGCGCGTTGAACGGTCGACGGCTGCGCGCATCGATAAGGCGACGCGGCACGAAGCGCATCAGACGCGCGCTTTCCCAGACGTTGGTTTTCGCGTACCAGTAGTTCTCGCCCATGATGCCGCCGTACGCCACACTGAGTGTCGGCGTGAAGCCGGTTTTCGATGCGCCCCACAGTTGCGTGACGTCGCCGTAGATCTTGGAGACCGGGAGCGAATGTTCGACGCCGGTGTGACCGTCGATCACCATCGTCAGGTTGTGCGGCAGCAGCGAGCCGCCCTCGGGCACCACCATCATGTGCAACTCGCGCGCCGGCATTCACGTCGGGGTGTCGCTGCTCGCGACGAGCCAGCCGGATACCTTCAAGACGACACCGCAAGGAGTGCCGGTGCAAGGGCTGGTGGTCGTCACGGATGCGGCCGGCACATTTCGGCTGGACCACCTCGTCCCGGGCTTTTACACGATCGCCGTCGGGATAGACCCGCTGGACACCTGGACCGGCGAGGAACAGACCTACGATGTCCGCCTGAAGCGCAGCGTCCTGCGCGTCAGTGCCGCCGACACCACGAACGCGGGAGACATCGAGGCCGTTGCCGTCATCGCACCGATATTACCGGCCGCGCGCTCCGATTCCGTGTCGACCACGCCCCTCCTCCGGTGGACGCCGGTGCCGGGCGCCTCGCGCTACAGCCACGCCAAAGGCAGAGCCCAGCCGGCCTCCCCCTCCGTCACATCTCGAGCATCGAGAAGCCACCCCTACTGCGCCATCACCGACCGCCGTGTTGCGAGTAGCCCCCCAACCGGAGCCCGCACAAATACAGCAGACGATTCGGAGTCCTCATTATTCCAGCCGAGAGGCAACCTTGCGATCAGCCGGCCAATAGCCTTGCGATCAGCCGACCACAAAGGTTTCGATCAGCCGAGGCCAACCCAGGCAACCTACCGTTGTTTCGCTGAACGTCCTCTGACGGAGGCACTGGCCGATTCTCCGGCGGTTCTCATTCATGGCCCGCGCCAGTGCGGGAAGACCACGCTCGCTCAGTGGGCGGGGAAACGCAGGCGCGCCACCTATGTCACGTTCGACGACGAGGTGAGCC
>JBKJUD010000400.1:0-3438 GCA_046590735.1 Candidatus Eiseniibacteriota bacterium
GGGTGAGCCACAGGGAGGAGGTGGCGAAGGCGAGCACGATCCCGCACGTCAGCAGCGCGTGTTGCGCCACCAAGAGCCGGACCAGCGAGCGCGACCGGCTCACGCCGTCACTTCCAGGCGATACCCTTGACCACGGACGGTGCGCAGGATGCAGCCGGGGCGTTCGTCGCCGAGCTTGCGGCGCAGGCGTCCGGCGATCACGTCCAAGCTGTCGGATGCGTTGGGACCGGCTTCGTGCCAGATGGCGTCGAGAACGTCATCGCGCGCCACCACCCGGCCGACGCGCGCCGCCAAGAACTCCAGCACGTCCCACTCGCGCGCGGTCAGCGGTAGTTCGGCGCCGGCGCGATGGAATGTGCGCGCCGTGAAGTCGAGACGCACCGTCCCTGCCGTCAGCACGCGAGGCGGCGCCAGGCCCTGGCGGCGGGCGAGGGCGCGCAAGCGCGCGTGCAATTCCGCCAGGGCAAACGGCTTCTTGAGGTAGTCGTCACCGCCGGCGTCGAGTCCCGCGATGCGATCCCCGACCTCTCCGCGCGCAGTGAGAAACAGAATCGGCACCCGGTGCCCGGCGGCACGCACCTCCGCGCACAGGGCCAGGCCGTCGCCATCGGGGAGCATGACGTCGAGCACCACGACGTCAAAGGTTTCGCCGTCCAAGTATTTCCGCGCGCTGCCGATGCGACTCGCGAACTGCACGGCGTGTCCCGCGTCGCTCAGCGAGCGCCGCAGCAAGTCGCGCGTCGGCGCGCTATCTTCCACCACCAGAATCTTCATCGCGCTCCCGTCGCCCGGTCGATGCAGGGGGGCGGGACGAAGCGTACGGCATCCGGGGATCGCGGGCGACTGCCGTGTGGCGTCACCGCCGCCTCGCCGGGAGGCCGCGTTCGGCTGCCGTTCGGCTGCGGCGGGCAGTGTGGTGACGCGATCGACAGGCCGACCACCGCGGCTTACAGTGCCGCCGCCCCTCCGCACCGTCTCTCACACGAGGATCCAACAGATTTTCCCGCTAAGCCTGTTGTTGCTTGCCGTTCCCGTGGCGTCTCCCGCCCAGGGGCTGACCGTCGAGCAGGCGGTTTCCGATGCGTGGGCGCAGCGTGGGATGGCCACCCTGGCCGCAGCGCGGGTGGCCGAGGGCGATGCCCAAGCGCGCGCGGCCGGGGCCTGGGGCAATCCGACGGGCGTGGCGCAGTACACCGGCTCGGCCCCGCGCCGGCACGCCGAGATCGATCAACCGCTGGATCGGCTGTTCACCCGCGGGCCCGACATCCGCGCGGCCCGCTTCGACGCCAGTGGGGCGCGGGCGGATTCGCTGGCGGTTGCGCGGGCGTTGCGGCGGGAGGTGACGGACGCGTACTTCGCCACGGTTGCCGCGCGGGCGGCGCTGGAGTCTGCGCTGCGATTGCGCGCGGCCTCCGACTCGCTGTCGGCGTTCGCCGGCGCGCGCTACGCTGCCGGCGATATTTCGCAGTTGGATCGGGACGCCGCCTTGCTCGACGGCGTGCGCGCCGCGCGTGCGGCGCTGCAGGCCGGGGAACTGCGCGAGGCTTCCGAGGCCGAGTTGCTGCGCGCCATGGGGAGCAGCGCCGCGGTGCCCGCGGACCTGAGCACGCCGCTCGATGCGGCGCTCGACGAAACCACCGGCCTTCCCGTGGTCGCCGACCTCGCGCCGCTCTCGCAGGCGGCACCGGAAGTCCGCGCGGCGTGGGCCGACTCCGCGGCGGCGGCGTGGAGGCTGCGGGGCGCCGCACGTGGGTGGATTCCCGCCCCGACCCTGCAAGCCGGCGCCGAGTGGGACGATCCCGCCGCGCCCGGCGCCGGTCGCCAATTGCTCCTGGGCGTCAGCCTGCCGTTGCCGCTGTGGGATCACGGCGGCGCCGAGTCGGCCGCGGCGCAGGCGCGACTGGCGCAGGCGGCCGCCCGGCTGCGCGAGGCGCGCCTCAACGCGATGGCGGAAGGCCGCACGCGGGCCGCGCGCCTGATCGCCGCGCGCCTGCGGGCGCTGTCCTCGCGCGATCGGGCGGCACCGCTGGCGGCTGCCATCCGGGCACGCGCCGTTCGCGCGTACCACGCCGGTCAGACCGGCATGATTCCGGTGCTCGATGCGCTGCGCGCCGAGCGCGAGACGGTGCAAGACGCGCTGAGCGACTCGCAAGAGTTCCAGGCGGCGCGCGCCGCTTGGCTGGCGTGGGCGGGGAGGGAGTAGAACGATGCAGCAGCGACGTGCAGGCATTCCGCGAGCGGGCGCCGCCTGGCTGGTGCTGGCTCTGTCGCTGGCGGGCTGCGCTCGCACCGGCGGGGATGGCGAGGACGAAGGCTCCGCGGGCTCGGTAGCCACCGCGCTGGTGCCGGTCACGCTGGGCGATGTCGAGCGGGCCGACTTTCCGCAGATCGTAGATCTCGCCGGCGCGGTGGGGGTGACGGCCGACGGCAGCGCGGTGCTGCGTGCACCCGCCGCCGGCGTGGTGCGGGCGATACCGGCCGCCCCCGGCACACCGGTGGCGCGCGGCGCCACGGTGGTGGCCCTCGACACCCCGGACCTCCGGGCTCGCGTCACCGACTTGGAGGGCGCGGCGCGTGTGGCTGCCGCGCAGGCCGGACGCAGCGCCGCGCTGCTGGCCGACGGCATCGTCTCGCAGCGCGAGAGCGACGAGGCTCACGCCGTGGCCGCGGCCGCGCAGGCCAACGCCGTCGCCGCCCGCGCGTTGTTGCAGGCGGCGCGCGGGGCGAGCCCGCTGCGGGGGATCGTCCAGCGAGTGGAGGTGCACGTCGGGGATCGCGTCGCCGAGGGCGACGTGCTGGCGGAAATCGTCGATCCCGTGCGCATCGAGTTCAGCGCCGCCGCGCCCGGCGCGCAGGCGGCGGCGATCGCGCCCGGGGCCGCGGTGCGGCTGAGTGCCGCCGGCACGGTGTGGCGCGGACGCGTCGTCGGAGTGACGCCGGAGTTGGACGCGCAAACTCAATCGCGGACGGTCCGCGTGCGCTTCCAGCCGCCGGTGCCGGCCTGGGTGACGCCGGGCCTCGCCTGTCGCGCGGCGATCACCACCGGCGTGCTGCGCAACAGTCTGGTGGTTCCCGATTCCGCGCTGGTGCGGGCCGGTCGCGCGGACGTGGCCTTTGTCGTCGGCGCCGATTCGGTGGCCCACGCGCGGCCGGTGTTCCGCCTCGCGGCCGCCGACGGCCGCACCGCGGTGCAGGCGGCGCTGCGGGCCGGTGATCGGGTGGTGACAACCGGCGCGTCGGGTCTCAGCGATGGCATGCGCGTCGCGCCCGTCACCTTCCCGGCCCGGCGCTGATGAGTCTGGCGCGAATGGTCGAACGGCACCGGCCCGTCATTCTGCTGGCGACGGTGCTCCTCAGCCTCGCCGGTGTGTGGTCGCTGCGCTCGCTGCCCGCCGGGATCTATCCCGAAATCGCCTATCCCCGCATCGTCGTGCTGGC
>JBKJUD010000425.1:0-6824 GCA_046590735.1 Candidatus Eiseniibacteriota bacterium
GCGCGGCGCCGCTGCTCGGGCCGGCCGCGTGGCACGCGGCGCTGATGGCGGCGGGATTCGGCGGCCTGCACATCGTCTTTGGGGTGGTGATCGCGCGGCGTCATGGCGGCTAGGGGAACGCCCCGGTCGCCCCACGTGGTGCCGGCGGACATGGAGCGGCTGATCCACGAACGCACCCGGCTGGGTATCGTCAGCGCGCTGGCGGTGAACCCCTCGCTGTCCTTCGGCGAACTCAAGGGACTGCTCGGCACGACCGATGGAAACCTCAGTGTCCACGCGCGCAAGCTCGAGGACGCCGGCTACGTCGGCTGCACGAAGTCCTTCGACGGCCGGATTCCGCGCACCGATTTCCGGCTGACGGCGGCAGGACGCAAGGCGCTCGAGAAGTACCTCGCACAGATGGAATCGTTGATCCAGGCGATGCGGCGCAAGTAGGCCGGGTCGCGACACCGCGCCATGGCGCGGTATTTTTCGCGCTCTAGACTTTGTGTTGCAAAGTACTTGTCATTCAGACTGGAGGACTCATGAACGCCACACGCGTCGCCCGCGCCTGGCTGCCCGTGGCCGCGGCCACCACGATTCTCTGCCTGCTGGTCTATGCCTCCGTGCAACAGACCTACCGCGCCAACGCCAACGACCCGCAGATCCAACTCGCCGAGGACGCGGCGCACGCGCTGGCAGCGGGCGCGGCGGACGAGACGGTGATCCCCGCGGCGCGCGTCGACATCGCGCAGAGCCTCGAGCCTTTCGTGGCGGTGTTCGACGGCTCCGGCCGCGCGACGGGCGCCTCGGGCCTCTTGGCGGGCGCGGCGCCTTCCCCCCCCGCCGGTCTGTTCGAGCAGGCACGGCGCACCGGGCAGCACAGCGTCACCTGGATGCCGCGGCCGGATGTCCGCGTCGCGGCGGTGTTCGTCGCCGTCGGACCATCGGACGGCCGGGTGGTGATGGCCGGGCGCTCGCTGCGCGAGGTGGAAGTCCGCGTTGGCCGGCTGGCGTTCTTCTGCGTCGCGGCGTGGATCGCCGCGCTGGCCGGCTCGCTGGCGTTGGCCCTGCTCCTCGAGCTGTGGCCGGGCAAGAATCCATAGCGGGCGCCGCGGGCGCCGGGTACGGTAGCCGCGGGTGCGGTGCCGCCGGTTCGATCCGGTGACGCCGATGCGCCCGGCGAGGAGAGTTCGCGTGCCGCCGTTCCTGCTGTATGTCGTCGCCATCGCCACCGGGCTGGCGACCGCGTGGTCCAACATCCGCACCGATGCCCCGTGGCCGATCATCGTCCAGATGCTCGTCGCCGGCGGCCTCGCGGCGCTGGCGCCCCGGCGCGCGTGGCGCTGGGCGCTGTTGACCGGCGCGCCCGCCGCGCTCGTGCAGTTCCTCGGCTCGACCGGACTGTTCCAGACACCCTACGAGAACGAATCGTGGCACGCGGTGGTCACGCTGCTGCCCGGTTTCGCCGCCGCGTACGCCGCGGTGATGCTTCGCACCTACCCCGAGCGACGCGCGTTCGATCGCGGGTATGCCGCACGCAAGGCGGCGGCCACGGCGGCGTCCGATCCGGGCGAGGGCGACACGCCCACGGACTGAACGCGCACTCCGGATCAGGCCGATTCATCCGGCGTGGCGCTCGTGCGCGCGCCGCCATCACAAGGGAGGCTTGTGCACGTTTCGACCATCGGCGTCCTCGGCGCCGGCATCATGGGACGCGGTATCGCGTACGTCGCCGCGGTCGGCGGATTCGCCACGCGGCTGTTCGACACTGCGCCAGGCGCCGTGGAGAAGGCGCAGCGCGAGATCGAGGGATTGCTCGACAAGGGCGTCGCCGCGGGCAAGCTCGACGCCGGCGTCGCGACCGCCGCGCGCGGGCGGTTGTCCTACGTGACGACGCTCGCCGCCGCCGCGGAGGCCGCCGACCTCGTCATCGAGGCGATTCCCGAGGCCATGGCGCTCAAGCTCGCCACGTTCGCGCAGCTCGATACACTGGCGCCGCGCCACGCGATCCTCGCCTCCAACACGTCGTCTCTCTCGATCACCGAGATGGCGGGCGCCACCACGCGCGCCGCGCAGGTGGTCGGCATGCACTTCTTCAATCCCGTGCACCGCATGCGGCTGCTCGAGGTGGTGGACGCGCTGGAGTCGAGCGCCGACGCGGTCGCCCTCGCGGTGGCGGTCGGCGAGGCGATGGGCAAGGAGTGCGTGGTGGTGCGCGAGGCGCCCGGGTTCATCACCACGCGCGTCAACGCCACCATCGGCAACGAGGCGTTCTACATGCTGCAGGAAGGCGTCGCCTCCGCGCGCGACATCGACAAGGCGCTCAAGCTCGGTCTCAATCACCCGATGGGGCCGTTCGAGCTCGTCGACTTGGTGGGGCTCGACACGCGGCTGTCGATCCTGCGCTACCTGCACCGCACGCTCGGCGAGAAGTACCGGCCGTGTCCGCTGCTCGAGCAGTATGTGGCGGCGGGACGGCTCGGGCGCAAGGTGGGGCGCGGCGTGTACGAGTACGGCGACACGTAGCCGTGACCGTCGTGCGCAGGCCGAACATTGCGGACCTGCACGCGGGTGGATTGGTAGTACCGCAACGGCACAGTCATGTCCGGATCCTCTCGCATTGCGTGTCTCCCCGTGGTGAGGGCGAAAGCATGGCACAGGAATCGGACCGCCCTGCCGGCCCGTCCCCCCGGCGCGTTTCCCGCTTGTCGCCACCCCCGCGCGGCTGTCAGCATGCTGCGAGCCTTCCGACCAGCAGGAGGAACTGCGTGCCGCCGTCCGATTTCCGCGTGGTCTGCGAGATCCGTCCCCGCTTCCGCGACACCGACGCCATGGGACACGTCAACAACGCCGTCTACGTCACCTATCTCGAGGTCGCGCGGCAGGAGTACTGGGGCCGCGTGCAGCAGCATCCCGACTACAAGCGCGTGCCGTTCATCCTCGCCCACGTGGACATGGATTTCCGCAGCGAGGCTCTCGTCCGCCAGGTGCTGCAGGTGGGGATCCGCTGCGACCACATCGGGGCGAAATCCTTCCGCTTTCGTTACGAAATCTGGGAGAACGATGTCGACCGGCTGGTGGCCGAGGGCACCACGGTGCAGGTCTGCTACGACTATTCGACGATGACCACGATCCCGATGCCGCCGGAACTCCGCGCGCGCATCGAGGCGACAGAGGGCCACGCGCTCTGATGCGCGGCCTCGAGGGGAGACGCTGATGTCACACGAAGAGCCCGAACTCGCATCGACACCAAAGGTCTCGCGACGCGCGTTCGTCGGCCTGGTGAGTGCGGGGGCGGCTGCGGCGATGCTGGCAAGTGCCGACGCCACCGCGGCGACCGCGAAGCGCGCGCGCAACGCGGCCGCGGCGAAATCGGCCGCCACCCCTCTGCCCGCGGACGTGCGCGCCGGCATCGCCGCGCAGAAGAAGTCGCTGGCGGAGGGCCTCGCGAAGCTGCGCGCGCACCCGCTGCCCACCGGGAGCTGGCCGGCGTTCGGATTCCGCCCACGGAAGTCCGGCCGCCCGCTCTGATCGCCGCCGTTCACGCGTCACACTTCACGAGGGACCCGTCGTCATGACTATCGGGGAAGATGTCCTCAACCAGTCGGTGACCGAGTTGGGCGCGAAGATCAAGTCGCACGCACTCTCACCGGTCCAACTCACCGAGGCGTACCTGGCGCGCATCGCCAAGTACGCGCCGCAACTCAATTGCTTCCAGACCGTCACCGCGGACCTCGCGCGCGCACAGGCCCGCGCCGCCGAGGCCGAGATCAACGGCGGCAACTACCGCGGTCCCCTGCACGGGATTCCGTATGGCGTGAAGGACCTGCTCGCCACCAAGGGCATCCCCACCTCGTGGGGCGCCGAGCAATGCAAGACGCAGGTGTTCGACGACGACGCCACGGTGATCACGCGGCTGCAGAAAGCCGGCGCGGTCCTGCTCGGAAAACTGGCGATGGTGGAACTCGCCGGCGGCCTCGGCTACTCGTACGGCACGGCGTCGTGCAGCGGGCCGATGCGCAATCCGTGGAATCCGGCGCGCTGGACCGGCGGCTCCTCGGCGGGCACCGGCGCCGCGGTGGCCGCGGGCCTGGTCGGCTTCGGCATCGGCACCGAGACGTGGGGCTCGATCCTCTGCCCGTCGGCGTTCTGCAACGTGACGGGGCTGCGGCCGACCTTCGGCCGCGTGAGCCGCGCGGGCGCGATGGCGCTGAGCTGGTCGTATGACAAGATCGGTCCGATGTGCCGCACGTCGAGCGACATCCGCGTCGTCTTCGATGCGATCGCGCGCGTCCTGCCCGGCGTTCGCGTCGTCTTCGATGCGATCGCCGGGCAGGACGCGCGCGATCCGCACACCGTCGCCGAGCCGATCGACGTGCGGCCGGGCGCCGGCCGCGCACTGCGCGCGATCAAGGCGGCGCTGGTCACCAGCGACTACACGCAGAAGGGCGCGGAACCCGAACACAAGCTCGCCTTCGACAGCGCGGTCGCGGAGCTGCGCGCGGCCGGCCTGAACATCACGGAAGCGCAATTGCCGGAGTACCCCGCGAGTCTCGTCGCCGGCATGATCATAACCGCCGAGGCGCTCTCGGCCTTCGAGCACTTCCACACCGACGGCAGCGTGCGGCAGATGCACGACAGGTTCGCGCCGCACCAGTGGGATATCAACCAGGCGTTCACCGCCGCCGACCTCAACCGGGCCTGGCGCATGCGGACCGAGATCCAGGACAAGATGACGTCCTTCTTCACTGAATACGATGTGATCATCGCGACCAACTTCCTCTCGATCGCGCCGCCGGTGGATACCGACATGACCGCGGATCTCGCTTATGCTGACCCGGTGGGGGCGATCGGCAACACCTGCGGGCTGCCGGCGCTGGCGTTGCCCTGCGGATTCGGCAAGGGGCACATGCCGCTGGGGTTCCAGGTCATGGGCGCCCCGTACGACGAGGCGACGCTGCTCACGATCGGCGATGTGTACCAGTCGCGCACGGCCTTCCATCGCGAGCGGCCGCCGCTGGCCTGACGTTTCCCGGGAGCATCCATGTCCGCATCCGAATTCGCGCCCCGCACCCGCGAGGGCGTGCAGCGCTACAGCATCGAGCAGTTCTTCGCCACCCGCTCGCTCGGCGATGCCGAATGGTCGCCGGACGGCGCGCAGGTCGCCTTCGTCGCCAACATCAGCGGGCGCGACAACATCTGGCTGGTGTCGTCCACCGGCGGCTGGCCGGTTCAACTCACCATCAGCGAGGAGCGCCAGGACGGGCCCACCTGGTCGCCCGATGGCCGCTTCCTCGCCTTCTGCAGCGACCACGACGCGAACGAGCAGTGGGACATCCTGCTCGTCGACGTCGCCAACGGCGCGGTCACCAACCTCACCAACACGCCGGCGATCTCCGAGGAATCGCCACTGTGGTCGCCGGACTCGCAATTCATCGCCTGCTCGGTGAAGAAGCAGGACGAGGCGAACTACGAGATCGGGCTGATCGATGTCGCGGCGCGCACGCTGCGCATGGTGACGCCGGGCGGCGACCCCGACTGGTCGCTGTCGCCGGTGGCGTTCGTGCCGGATTCGCGCTGGCTGCTGTGCTCGCGCGAGTTCGCCTCCGGCAAGGACTGCGACGCCGTGCTCGTCGACCTCGACACCGGCGCGATGCGCGTGCTGACCCCGCACGAGGGCGAGCAGACGTGGGGCGCATCGGACATTTCACCGGACGGCCGGTATGTAGCGCTCACCTCCAATGCGAAGAACGGGCACGACAACGTCGCATTGCTCGACCTGCCCGCCACGCTCGCCGACACCGGCCGCATCGACACGGCAGCGCATGTGCTGTGGATCACCGACGAGAACTGGGAGATGTCCTCCGGCAGCTTCAGCTCCGACGGCACGCTGCTCACCTACGAAGCCAACCGCGACGGACAGGGCGAACTCCATGTATTCGAGCTGGGACCCGGCCGCAGCACGCGCCTCGACACCGGTACGGGCTACTGCGGCTTCGACGGCTGTTCGTCGTCGTGGTCGCGCGGCGGACGGCGGCTGCTCTATTACCGCAGCGCCGCGGACTCGCCCGGCGACGCCTTCATCTACGACTTCCCCGGCGGCAACACCACGCGCCTCACCTATGGCTTTGTCGGCGGCGTGAACCCCGCCGACATGGTGGAGCCCTACGCCGTCCACTACCCCTCGCGCGACGGACTCGACATCAGCGGCTTCCTCTACCTGCCGTGGAACGCCGCACCCGACGGCACGCACGCCGCGGTGGTGTGGGTGCATGGCGGCCCGGCGGCGCAGTCGGTCAACCACTTCAATCGCGCCGTGCAGTATCTCGTCAACCAAGGCTACGTCGTGCTGACGCTCAACTATCGAGGATCAACCGGCTACGGCAAGGACTTCATGGATGCCAACCGCTTCGACATGGGCGGCGGCGATCTCGCCGACGTCGTCGAGGGTGCTCGGTTCCTGGCGCGCACCGGCTACGTCGACGCCAAGCGCATCGCCGTGGGTGGCGGCTCCTACGGCGGCTACCTGACGATGTGCGCGGTAACCAAGGCGCCGGACGTGTTCGCGGCGGGCGTGGCGATGTTCCCCTTCGTCAACTGGTTCACCGAGATCGAGCACGAGGACCCGCTGCTGCGTCAGTACGACCTGGCGACGATGGGCGACCCAGTCGCCAACGAGGCGCTCTACCGCGACCGTAGCCCGATCTTCTTCATCGACCAGATCACCGCACCGTTGATGCTGGTGGCCGGCGACAACGACCCGCGCTGCCCCGCCGATGAATCACGCCAGGTGCATGAAGCGCTCACCGCCCGCGGCCAGGCGTGCGAATTCCTGCTCTACG
>JBKJUD010000018.1:0-2699 GCA_046590735.1 Candidatus Eiseniibacteriota bacterium
GGCTGACGATGGACGCTGCTGTCAAGCATTGCATCGCGGGCATCAGCACCTGGCAATGGGCCAGCAACGATCAGGACAACGCGCCAGATGTCGTCATGGCCTGCTGTGGCGATGTGCCCACGCTGGAGACGCTCGCCGCCGTGTCGATCATGCGCGAGCACCTGCCCGCGCTGAAGATCCGCGTGGTCAATGTCGTCGACCTGATGAAGCTCCAGCCGCCCCGGGAGCACCCGCACGGCCTGAGCGACGGCGAGTTCGACGCGCTCTTCACCACGGACACGCCGGTCCTCTTCGCCTTCCACGCCTACCCGTGGCTGATTCACCGGCTGACCTATCGCCGCACCAACCACGACAACATCCACGTCCGCGGCTACAAGGAAGAGGGCACGATCACGACGCCCTTCGACATGACGGTGCTGAACGACCTGGACCGCTTCCACCTCGTGATGGACACGATCGATCGCCTGCCGCAGACAGGCGACGCGGGCCTCCGCCTGAAACGGCAGCTCCAGGCGAAGCTGCTCGAGCACCGGGAGTACATCGAACAACATGGCCAGGACATGCCGGAGATTCGCAACTGGAGATGGATGTCATGACTGCGCCCGTGCCCGCGAGGGGCGCGGCGAAGCACTCAGCGATGTATGATGGAAGCGCGCCTCGCAGGCCGTCAGCCGCTCTCCGTCACGCACTCGGCCGAGACGCTGGAGAACGCGATCGACGGCGCGGCGGACCGGTTGACCCACGTGGTCACGGACACGCTTGAGCGGGTGCGGGACCAGGGCCGTCGAGGGGAATAGCCGGCTGCGGACGATTCCGGCGGCACAGGAATGTCCTGGGCGATCCGCCGCTCGCGTCATGACAAGGCCTCAACGCACGCGGAAAGGACATCGGCATGAGACTCACCTCGCGTACCTCGCGTCACGCGTCCGCGCTCACCGGCGCACTGCTCCTCATCGGGGGTGCGGTTGCGGGACCCGCGGCATCGGCTCGCACGGTCCTCGCGGCGAACCCGGTCAGCGACGGCACCGGCAGTGCGACGCCGCCGGATTCCGTGCCGCCCGACGCGCTGATCCAGCCGGCGGAGTTGGCGCGCCTGCTCGCGGGACCCGCTGCCCAACGGCCGCGCGTTTTGCAGGTCGGATTCCGCAAGCTCTATGGCGCGGCCCACATCCCGAACTCGCGGTACATCGGGGCGGGCTCGGACGAGAAGGGGCTCCGCGCGCTGCAGACGGCGCTGCGGCCGCTGCCGCGGCGTCAGCCGGTCGTGCTCTACTGCGGGTGTTGTCCGTGGGGCGACTGCCCCAACATCCGGCCGGCGCTGCGCACGGCGCGCACCATGGGATTCCAGAACGCCCGCGTGCTCTTCCTCCCGGATAACCTCGCGCAGGATTGGATCGACAAGGGGTTTCCGACCGTGAAGTACAAGGAGTAGCCGCAGACTCTGGGGCCGGATCGAGCGAGCGCTCGGCGACGGCCCGCAACGCACAAGCGGGGCCGCCCCGAAGAGCGGCCCCGCCTCCCGCGAATTGCCTGTCGCCCGCTGCCTACCGCGCGAGGACGACCTTGCTCACGTCATGGTGCCCGCCGGCGGCGAGCGTGCACACGTACACGCCGTTCGCCAGCGCGCGGCCGTCGGCATCGCGGCCGTCGAACCGCACGCGGTAGTCGCCGGCGGTGGCGTACCCGCTCATCAGGTTCTTCACCGCACGGCCAGCCATGTCGACGACCTGCACCTTCACGTCCCCGCTCTGCGGCAGGTTGAAGGCGAGTTCGGTCGACCCGCCGAGCGACCGCGTCACCGCGACGCGGTAGGGACTCGTCGTGACGGCTGCGCTCTCGATGACCGGGCCGTGCGAGAGGAAGTTCTTGGCGTCCGGCGCGAGCGCCGGGGCCGCGACGGCCGCCAGCTTCGCCCAGTACAACTCCTCGCCCTGGTTGCCGGTGCGGCTGTCGCACCAGACGATCGAGAAGATGCCGTCGGACCCGACGCTGCAGCCCTGGTAGTCGCCGTACTGGTTCTGGTCCGCGCCGGAGAGGGTCTCGTCGGAGGGCTTGTCGGCGACTTGCTGGTCGAGCCACGTGTCGCCGCCGTCGTGCGAGAATCCGGCGATCATGGCGACCTTCGTGTTCGGCGTCGCGCGCGTGGCCATGAAGTTCACGCACACGGTGCCGTCGTTGGCGACGGTGATGTTCGGGTGGAAGCAGTAGCCGCTGATGCCGGCGTTGCTCACCAGCTTCTCCTCGGACCAGGACTTGCCGGCGGTGTCCGAGTAGCGCAGGTAGATCTTGGTCTCGGCGGAACCGGAGGGCACGTCCATGTAGGTCACGTAGACGCGTCCGGCGTTGGGCGAGCCGGGCGGTGCGATGGCCGAGAACGGGAACGGCGTGACGCCACGCACGTTCTGCGGCGGGATCATGATCGAGAACACGGTGGTGTTGATGCGGTAGTTGGTCACCAGCACGTCGGTGCCCCAGGTCATGCCGCCGTCGGTGGAGCGGTCGACGAAGAGTTTCTTGGCGCTGAAGTCCTCCCAGAACGCCATCACGCTGCCGTCGGCGGCCACGCAGGCGTTCACGCCGATCGTGGAGCTGGCATCGTTGATCTTGTTGCTGCGCGACCACGAGCCCTTGCCGGTGCGCGAGACGAGCAGGTAGGCGGCGTTGTTGGCGCCCGCGTCGTCGTAGCCGACGTACACGCT
>JBKJUD010000102.1:0-2512 GCA_046590735.1 Candidatus Eiseniibacteriota bacterium
GCCCGATGACTGTGGCGTGCCTGCTCGCCAACACGGTGCACGCCGCGGATCCCACGCGCGGTCCGCTCGAGGCGGTGGCCACGCTCCTCGGGGACGCCAGCCGGTGAACGGTCCGCCGCGGCCGCCGCGCCGCACTGCGCGCCCTCTGCGTCCCGCGCCCGGGCTGTTCGATGCGCCCGCCGGCGAGCGGGCGCCGGTTGCGCCGCGCCGCGCGCCCCGCGCGCAACCGCCGGAGTTCGTCGAGCCCGCCGTCACCGTCTCCGAGTTCACGCGCGCTCTGAAGGGTTTGCTCGCCGATGCATTTCCGAAAGTCCGCGTGATGGGCGAGGTGAGCGGGCTGCATCGCGCGCCCAGCGGCCACGTCTACTTCACGCTGAAGGACACCGGCGCCGAATTGCGGTGCGTGATGTGGCGCCCGCAGGCCGAACGCGCCGGCGGCGCGCTGGTCGACGGCCTCTCGTGCGAGGTGCGCGGCGCGGTGAGTGTGTACGAGCCGCGCGGCACCTATCAGCTGACGGTCGACGACGTCCTCCCGCTGGGCCTCGGCGCGCTGATGGCGGCGCTCGAGAAACTCACGGCGCGGCTGCGCGACGAAGGACTGTTCGCGCCCGAGCGCAAGCGGCCGATTCCGCGCTATCCGCGCCACGTCGGCCTGGTCACCTCGCCGACCGGCGCGGCGGTGCGCGACATGCTGCGCATCCTCCGCGAACGCATGCCCGGCGTCGCCGTCACCATCGTGCCGACGCTGGTGCAGGGCACCGGCGCCGCGCAGCAGATCGCCGCCGCCATCGACCGCGCCAACCGCCACGCTGCGTGCGACGTGCTGATCGTCGGCCGCGGCGGGGGCGCGATCGAGGACCTGTGGGCGTTCAACGAGGAAGTCGTGGCGCGCGCCGTGGCGCGCTCGGTGATCCCGGTGGTGAGCGCGGTCGGGCACGAGCAGGATGTGACGCTGATCGATCACGTCGCCGACCTGCGCGCGCCCACGCCCACCGGCGCCGCGCAACTGGTCGTGCGCGACCGCGCCGAGGTGCGCACGGAGCTGGTGCACCTCGGGCGCCGCCAGGCGCGCGGCATGCTGACGCGTTGTCGGCACGAGCGGCAACGTCTCGGGCGCATGACCGAGCGCTACGGCTTCCGCCAACCCCGCGACCTGCTGCGGCAACGCGCCCAGCGCGTCGACGAACTGGCGGGTCGCGCCGGGCGCGCGCTGCGCGATCGGCTCACGCGCGCGCGCGCGCGCCAGCGGCAAGCCGTTCACCACCTGCAGGGGGTGGGGCCGCGCGCGCTGCGCCTGCCGCAGCGCCAGCAGGCCGTGACCTACGCGCGCACCGCGCTGTCGCGGGCGCTGGCCGCACGGCTGGGCGCCGGGCGGGCGCGCTGGGGCGCGGCCCGCGCGGGGCTCGAGGCTCTCGGTCCCCTCCGGGTACTTGCCCGCGGGTACGCGATGGTTGAGCATGTGCAGCAGGGCGAGCAGGGGGCGCGCGACGACGCGGCCGGCGTCGTCACCGCCGCCGCCCAGATCCGCGCCGGGATGGCGCTGCGCGTCCGCTTCCACGATGGCAGCGTGCCCGCCGTGGCGGGCGCGCCGGAACTGGATGCCGCGCCCGCACCCGGCGAGCAATCGTCCGGCGGGCGCGACCGATGACGCAGGGAGGCTTCACCCACATGGCCAGGACTCCGCCAGGCACACCGCCCGCCGGCGCACCCGAACCGACGTTCGAGACCGGCATGTCGCGGCTCGAGGAAATCGTGCACGAACTGGAGCAGGGCTCGCTCGGCCTGCAGCAGTCACTGGACGTCTTCCGCGAGGGCATGCAACTGGCCACCCGGCTCGGACAGGAACTGGAGAAGGCAGAGACCCAGGTGCAGGAGTTGGTGGAAGCCGCCGACGGCACGTTGCGCACACGCGCCTTCGGCGATGCCGGCAGCGGGATCGCATCACCGGCCGCACTGCCGGCCGACACGGCCGAGGAGGCGGATGGCGCCGGCGATGACGCGTAAGCCGGTGGTGCTGTCGCTTCCCGGTATCCAGCGGTCCGTCGATCGCCGCCTCGGCAGCCTCCTGCCGCGCGCGTCCGCAGCGCCGCGCCCGCTGGCCGAGGCGATGCGCTACGCGGTGCTCGGCGGCGGCAAGCGCGTGCGGCCGTACCTGCTGTGCGCGGCGGCGCTGCAGGGCAAGGGCGATCGCAGCGATGTCCTCGATGGCGCGGCGGCGGTGGAGTTGGTCCACGCCTTCTCGCTGGTGCACGACGACCTGCCCGCCATCGACGACGACGATCTGCGCCGCGGGCGCCCGACGCTGCACGTGGCGTTCGGGGAAGGGGTCGCGATCCTCGCGGGCGACGCGCTGCTCGCCCGCTCCTTCGAAGTGCTCGGCGCCCTGGCGCAACGGCCGGGCGTCGGCCCGCGTCGCGCCGCCGCGGCGGTGCAGGAACTCGCCGCCGCCGTGGGCTTCGCGGGACTGGTGGGCGGCGAGACCGCCGACGTGCTCGCCGCCGGGCAGCCCATC
>JBKJUD010000372.1:0-4089 GCA_046590735.1 Candidatus Eiseniibacteriota bacterium
ATCGGGCTCGGGCAGCGGTGCCTGATCGTCGCGCCTCCCAAGGCCGGCAAGACGGTGATGCTGCAGAACATCGCGCACGCGATCTCCAAGAATCACCCGGAGATTCACCTCATCGTGTTGCTCGTCGACGAGCGGCCCGAAGAGGTCACCGACATGCAGCGCAGCGTGCGCGGCGAGGTCGTCAGCTCGACCTTTGACGAGCCCGCCACCCGCCACGTGCAGGTCGCCGAAATGGTGATCGAGCGCGCCAAGCGGCTGGTCGAGCACAAGCGCGACGTGGTGATCCTGCTCGACTCGATCACCCGTCTCGCCCGCGCGCACAACACGGTCATCCCGCACTCCGGCAAGATCCTCTCCGGTGGTGTCGACGCCAACGCGCTGCAGCGGCCCAAGCGGTTCTTCGGCGCCGCCCGCAACATCGAGGAAGGCGGCTCGCTGACCATCATCGCGTCGGCGCTGATCGACACCGGCTCGCGCATGGACGAAGTCATCTTCGAGGAGTTCAAGGGCACCGGCAACATGGAGCTCGTGCTCGACCGCAAGCTGGCGGACAAGCGTACCTTCCCGGCCATCGACATCGCCAAGTCCGGCACCCGGAAGGAAGAACTGCTGATGTCGCGCGAGGAGCTGCAGAAGGTGTGGATCCTGCGCAAGTTCCTCAACGAGCTGCCGCCGGTGGAAGGGATGGAGTTCCTCATCAACAAGCTGAGCGACTCCAAGTCGAACAAGAAGTTCCTGGAGGCGATGAACGCGTAAGGGCGCCTCGCCCCGCATGTCGTGCCGGCGCACCGGGTCCTTCGCGGGCCGGGTGCGTCGTTCGTCAGTCCCGGGTCTATCCGCACTGCACGTCCGTGCACGCCCAACACGGTTGAACCGAAACTGCCGATGCAGTACTCTCACCCGTTCACTGAGTCGTTGTACGGTTTGCGCGCTGCTTCCCGCCACAGGAGGCCGCCTGGGAGTTCACCGGGCGGGCCGGGCGGAGAGCGGGCCCACGTCAAGAAGGAGAAGTCGTTCGATGCGTACAGGCATTCACCCGCGGTACTTCGCCACCCAGATCACCTGCGCCTGCGGTAGCGTCATCGAGACCGGGTCCACCAGCAAGGGCATGCACACGGAAATCTGCTCGGCCTGCCACCCGTTCTTCACCGGCAAGCAGAAGCTGGTCGACACCGCGGGCCGCGTCGAGCGCTTCCGCCGCAAGTACAACCTGCCGACGCCCGTCGAGACGGACGAGACCCCGGTCGCGCAGTAGCGTCTTCGCCCACGGCGCGTCGCGCGTCGCCCGCATGCAGCACGCGGGCTTCGCGCGGCGCGCCGTGTCGCATGGGGGCGGCGAAGCTCCGCCGGCCGTCGCGCGCGGCGCTCGTTCTCCGTCCCGTTCCCAGTCCCAGGAGTAGCCCATGGCCAAGCCCTCGCCGATCGGCGGGCAGGCGGTCGTCGAAGGCATCATGATGCGCGCGCCGGACCAGTACGCGGTCGCCGTCCGCCGCCCGGACGGCACCATCGCCCTCGATCACCATCCCTTCATCAGCCTGACCCGCAAGCAGAAGGTGTTCAACCTGCCAATCGTGCGCGGCAGCATCGTGCTGTGGGAGACGCTGCGCATCGGCATGGCGGCGCTCACCTTCGCCGCCGAGGAAGCCGGCGACGAGACCCCGGCCGATCCCGCGAAGCCGCCCAACAAGGCGCTCGAGAAGCTGTTGATGGCCGGCTCGATGGTGATCGCGTTCGGGCTCGGGCTGCTGCTGTTCTTCTGGCTACCGCTGGTGCTCACCGGGTGGCTGGTGAAGGGCGACAGCGGCGTCGCGTTCAACCTCGTCGACGGGCTCATCCGGCTGGTGTTCTTCTTCGCCTACATCGCGCTGATCGGGCAGTGGAAGGAAATGAAGCGGGTGTTCGAGTATCACGGCGCGGAGCACATGGCCATCCACACGCTGGAGGCAGGCGAGCCGCTCGAGCCCGCGTACATCGGCAAATACTCGCCGCGGCATCCGCGCTGCGGCACCAACTTCCTGTTCCTGACGATGATCTCGTCGATCATCGTGTTCATGTTCCTGGGCAAGCCGCACACGATTGCCGACCGGCTGCTGCGCCTGGCGTTCATCCCCGTGGTGGCCGGCGTCGCATACGAGCTGACGCGGCTGTCCGGGATGTGGGCCGACAAGCCGTGGGCGAAGCCGCTGCTGTGGCCGGGCCTCGCGCTGCAGGCGATCACCACGAAGTATCCCAGTGTCGACCAGATGGAGGTGGCGGTGCACGCGCTCGATGCGGTCCTCGACCCCGAGACGCGCGCGCGGCATCACCCCGTCGCCTCCGCGAGCGAGTGAGAGAAGACTAGACCGATGGAAGATCGCGTTCGCGAATCTCTGGCCCGCGCCACCAAGCGCGCGGACGAACTGACGGGGCTGTTGTCGGACCCGAATGTCTATGGGGATCCCAAGGCCTATCGCGACTTGAGCCGCGAGCGCAAGTCGCTGAGCCTGCTGGTGGATGCGTGGGAGCGCTACGAGACACTGGAGCGCGAGCTGGCCGGCGCCCGCGAGATGGTCGCCGCCGAGACCGACGCCGACCTGCGCGCGATGGCGGAGTCCGAGATCGCCGAGTTGAAGCTGCAACTCGAGACGCTCTCCGCCGACATCACCGTGTTGCTGATTCCGAAGGACCCCGACGACGACAAGGCCGCGGTGGTGGAAATCCGCGCCGGCACCGGCGGCGAGGAGGCCGCGCTGTTCGCCGCCGAGATCTTCCGCATGTACCAGCGCTATGCGGAGACTATCGGCTGGAAGATCGAGATGCTGTCCGGTTCCGAGAGCGAGAAGGGCGGCTACAAGGAAGTCGTGTTCGGCGTGCAGGGCGAGGGCGCCTTCGGCAAGCTCAAGTTCGAGTCCGGCGTGCACCGCGTGCAGCGCGTGCCGGAGACCGAGGCGAGCGGGCGCATCCACACGAGTGCGGTGACCGTGGCGGTGCTGCCCGAGGCTGAGGAGATCGACGTCGAGATCAACGAGAAGGAACTCATCGTGGACGTTTATCGCGCCGGGGGCCCCGGGGGCCAAGGCGTGAACACGACGGACTCCGCGGTGCGGCTCACGCACGTGCCGTCGGGACTGGTGGTGACGTGCCAGGACGAGCGCTCGCAGATCAAGAACAAGGCGAAGGCGATGCGCGTGCTGCGCTCGCGGCTGCTCGACCACGCGCGGCGCGAGCAGGAGGAGAAGATGGGCGCGCTGCGCCGATCGCAGGTGTCCACCGGCGACCGCAGCGCGAAGATCCGCACCTACAATTTCCCGCAGGGCCGCGTGACCGATCACCGCATCGGGCTCACGCTGCACAAGTTGCCGGCGGTGATGGAGGGCGATCTCGGCGAGATGACCGATGCGCTGATCCTCGCGGATCGTGCCGAGCGGCTGGCCGAGAGCAACGCCTGACGGCGATCCGTCCCGCCCCGGCGCCGCGCGCCATCGGCTGACCCGGCCGCGTCCCGCACTCCGTGGGACGCGGCCGGGGCGTTTCTGGGCGAAATGCCTCAAGACACACGGCTATCGGGCCGATTCCACCCGCAGACGCATCCCAGCCGTTCGCGGCCGGGAGGCATCGGCGCCGTACCTGCGTGAGTCCCCGTCCCGGGGCTGGCAAGCCGGCGGACCGGCGCCTGCGCGTCGAAGCCCGAGCGGGAGTGGCCGCGCATGACTGCACCGGCGTTGATGACCGTCGATCCCCCTGTCCGCCCCGTCGACACCCTTCCCCCCGACCCGCGCCTCGCTGACCTGCGCGCGCTGGTCGACAGCGGCGACTTCGACGTGCTGAGCCTCGACGTGTTCGATACGGTGGTCTGGCGCGCGGTGCCGTCGCCGCGTGACGTCTTCCTCGCCGTCGCGCGCACCGTGCAGGGCCGCGGACACCTGTACGCATCCTCCACCATCGCCAGCTTTGCGGCCGAACGTGGACTGTCCGAGGAGCGCGCCCGCCGCGACGCCGCCGGGAACGTGCGCAGCCAGTAGCGTGCGATGCCGAACACCTGCGGCCCCTCGACATCGGCGCCCTTGTTGTCGCCGACGTGCAGGATGCGCCCTGGCGCCACGCCGGACT
>JBKJUD010000403.1:0-6305 GCA_046590735.1 Candidatus Eiseniibacteriota bacterium
GGTAGTAGAGGTCGGCGCGGAAGCGCCCGGCGGCGACCGCCGCGGCCATCGAGGCATTGGTGGCGGCGATCACCCGCAGGTCGACGCGAATCTCGCGCGTGCCGCCCACCCGCTTGAACGTCCGCCCATCGAGGAAGCGTAGCAGCTTGGCCTGCACCGCGGCCGGCATGTCGGCCACCTCGTCAAGGAACAGCGTGCCGCCCTCGGCGAGTTCGGCCAGCCCGCGCTTGAGTTCGCCGGCGTCGGTGAAGGCACCGCGTTCATGTCGGAACAGCTCGTTCTCGAGCAGGGTCTCCTGCACCGCGGCGCAATTCAGATCCATGAACGGGCCGTCGCGGCGATCGCTCTCGCGATGAATCGCCTGCGCCACCACCTCCTTGCCGGTGCCGCTCTCTCCCTCGATCAGCACCGTCGTCCCGTTGCCGCGCGCCACCTTGGAGATCATCGTGCGCAGCTCCTGCACCGCCCCGCAGGCGCCGATCACGGTGTCGCGATGCAGCGTGTCGGCCTCGCGGGCGCGGTGGCGCGCCAGCTCCAGCTCCAGCGCCGCACGGCGCGCCGCCGCGGTCACCGAGAGCACGACATCCTCCAACTCGTACGGCTTCTTCAGGAAATCGGCTGCGCCCAGGCGGAGCGCCTCCACCGCCTCCGACACATCGCCGTACGCGGTGATCATCAGCACCGCCACCGCGGGATCGCGCTCCTTGAGCGCGCGCAGGATGGTCAGCCCGGTGGCGTCGGGCAGCTTGAGGTCGAGCAGGACGACGGTGGGCTCCCAGCGCTCCGCGAGCTTCAGGCCCTCACTGCCGGTGCGCGCGGTCTCCACTTCGAAGCCGCGCTCGCCGAGCACGCGGGTGAGCGAGCGGCGGATCGAGGGCTCGTCGTCGATGACCAGCACGCGGGTCGCCGCGCGCACCAGGTCGAGATCAGGCATTGGCGGCCTGCCGCGCCGAGAGCCCCGGCAGCAGGACGCGGAACTGTGCGCCGCCGCCGGCGCGGTTGGCCGCGGAGATCAAGCCATCGTACTCGCGGACGATCTGCTGCGAAATCGCCAGGCCCAGCCCGGTGCCGGTGGCGCGGGTGGTGAAGAACGGCGCGAAGATCTTCTCCAGCACGTCCAGCGGGATGCCCCCGCCGGTGTCGGCGAGCGTGACCTCCACCATGTTGCGGCGATAGCGCGTGCGCTTCGGCGTGACGCTCACCGCCAGCGTGCCGCCGCTGGGCATCGCCTGCACGGCGTTGAGCGCGAGGTTGAGGAACACCTGCAGGAGCAAGTCGGCGTCGGCGCGCACCAGGGGCACCGCCTCGGCGAAGACCGCCTCCACGGCGACGCCGGCGGTCGCGCACTGCGGCGCGACGCCGTCGAGTGCGCGGCGCACCACGTCGGCCACCTGGGTGGGGGCCGGCTTGCCCACGGGAGGCCGCGCGAAGATCAGCAGGCTGGTAATGATCTGCTCGATGCGGTCGATCTCGGCGATCACGTCGGCGAGGTCGGCGCGGCGGGGATCGGCGGCCTCCAGCTTCGAGCCGACGAACTGCACGGTGGTGCGAATGCCGGTGAGCGGGTTGCGGATCTCGTGGGCGACGTAGGCGGAGAGTTCGCCGAGGGAAATCAAGCGATCGGTCTTGCGCGCCTGCTCGAGGTCAGGGTCGTTCTCCTCCTCCTCGAGCTGGACCACGGTCCCGGCGCGGACACCGCGGGCATCGAACATCTCGCGGGGCTCGCTGCGCAGCGCCACCTCACGGCCGCCGACCTCGAATCGCAACACGCGCTCGGCATCCGGCTCGCCCAGGCGGCTGTCGCCCTCGGGATCCAGCCAGCGGTCGTCGCGCGCGCCCAGCGCCTGGCAGATGTCCCGGCCCGCCAGCTCGTCGGCCCCGCGCCCCAGCATCTCCTCGGCGCGGCGGTTCAGGTAGACGGCGCGACGGTCCTCGTCGAGGGCCAGCACCCCGCGGTCGAGCGCCGCGAAGGCCAGCTCCATCCACGCGTCGCGCGTGCGCGGCTCCGTCCGGATCGGCATCGGCCCCTGGTTCCTCCCGCCCTCGACACGGTCCCCGCGGTTGCGGCGGCCTATCGCGCATGGTACAGTCACCGGTCTTGTTTGGGGAAGGACGGCGCGCGTTGGTCGCGGTCCCCTTGCCCCCCTCCGCCCCCTCGTGGGGCCCCGCCTCACCCAGGAGTTGCGTGAGCCATGATGCAGCACATGCGCCAACAGGCGAAATTCTACTTTATCATCGTTACCGCCGCGTTCCTGATGTTCGGGTTCATCATGTGGGGCCAAGGCGACGGGGGCAACATCGCCGGCGCGCCGGTCAACGCTGCGGGCAAGGTCAATGGCGAGATCATCACCGTAACCCAGTACCGGGCGGCGCTCTCGCAGGCGTACAACGAATACCGGGCGCGCGGCAACAAGGACATGGACGACGCCACCCGCGCCGCCATCGATGACCAGACATGGCAGACCCTGGTGCGCAATCGCCTGCTCGCGCAGATGGTCAAGAAGTACGGCATCTCCGTCAGCAACGCGGAGATCATCCAGGCCGTGAAGACCAACCCGCCGCAGGACGTGGCGATGATGCCGCAGTTCCAGACCAACGGCCAGTTCGACCCGGCCAAGTACCGCGCGGCGCTGAGCAACCCGGGCATCGACTGGTCGCCGGTCGAGAACCAGATCCGCGAGCAGCTGCCGGTGCAGAAGCTGCAGATGCGCCTGCTCGCCGGTATCGTCGTCTCCGACGCCGAGGTGCGCCAGGCATTCCTCGACGAGAACGAGAAGGTCGACCTGGTGTTTGCGGCGGCCAACTCGGGCGCGTTCCCGGCCGACTCCTCGAAGATCACCGAGGCCGACATTACAAACTTCCACGCATCGCACAAGGCGCTGTTCACCACCGAGGAACAGGCCAAGCTGTTCGTCGTGCAGGTGCCCGTTGTGCCCTCGCCCGCGGACCAGGCACAGGCGATGGAAACCGCCAAGGGCGCGATGGAGGAGCTGGGTTCCGGCCGCGAGTTCGCTGACGTGGCCAAGTCCCTCTCCGAGGGCCCGTGGGCGTCCAACGGCGGCGCCTCGCCGGGGCCGATGCCCGCCGTGCAGGTGCGTCCGGCGATCCGCGCGGCGCTCGACCAGATGGCGCCGGGCACCATCGGCGCGCCGGTCATCGACGACATGGCGCTGCACCTGCTGAAGCTCACCGCGAAGACCACCGGCGCCGATGGCCAGCCCGCGTACCAGTACTCCGAGATCGTCATCAAGGTGCGCAACGGCGATGACACCAACCGCCGCGCCCGCGAACAGGCCGACGCCCTGGTCACCGCCGCAAAGCAGAACGGCCTGCAGCAGGCTGCCGCGGACATGAAGCTGCAGACGGCCGGCGGGACGCCGTATTTCACCAAGGACCAGTCGATCCCCGGTCTCGAGAGTTCGGCGATCACCGACTACGCGTTCGCCGCCAAGGTCGGCAAGGTGAGCGAACCGATCGAGCGGCCGAATGGGCTGTACGTGGTGTCGGTCACCGACCGGCGCAAGGCCGGCCTGCAGCCGGTGGCCACCGTGCGCGCCGAGATCAAGGCGCGCCTGTTGCAGGAGCGCCGGATGACCGCCGCCAAGGCGCAGGTCGAGACAATCGCCGCGGGCATCGCGGGCGGCCAGCCTTTCGCGACGGCGGCGGCCGCTGCCGGGCTCGAGGTGCACACCGCGGTCGGCATCACGCGCCTGCAGCCGTTGCCGGTCGTTGGCGAGGCCCCGGCGCTGATCGGCGCCGCCTTCGCAACGGCGCCCGGCCAGATGACCAAGCCGCAAGCGCTCGCGACCGGCTGGGGTATCGCCCAGGTCACCGGGCGCACACCGGCGGACATGACGCTGTACGCCACCCAGAAGGAGCAGGTGCGCCAGCAACTGATGCAGAACCGGCAGCAGAACGTGCTCAACCGCTGGTTCCAGGACATCTACAAGGCGGCGAAGATCGAGGACTACCGGGCCCGGGGCGGCATCACCGGCTAGGACGCCTCACACACCTCACGCACCAAGGGCCGGTCCCCGCCCAGGGAACCGGCCCTTGGTGTTGTCGTCGCGGCGGCTAGCGGCTGGCGGGCGCGCCGACGATCACCGTGACGTCGGTGTCGCCGCGCGGCGGACGCTGCAGGACGATCCGCGGCGTGCCGAGCGACGCGGCCACCCGCTCCGCCCGCACCCAGCCGTCGGGCGGCTCAAGGCGGGCGATGACCAGCAGGCCATGGTAGTCGCGGCGGTCGGCGCGTCCGGTGCGGACGACGCTGAAGCCCGCCTCACGCAGGTCCGCGGCGATCTCGCCGACGCTACCGCCCCCGCTCTCGCCATTGAGCACTTCGACGGTGATCTGCTGCGGATCGGACGCCGGCGCGAAGACGGACTGCGGTGCGCGGCCGTGGCGCGTCCACCAGCCCCAGCCCATGCTGCCGGCCGCGGCCAACGCCAGCAAGCCTCCCACCACCAGCAAGGCGACGGCCGCGGGGTGCGCGGGCTCCCGCCCGCCACGGCGCCGGGGCGGCGCCATCAACGTCGCGCGGCGCGCGCGCGGCTGGGCACGAGGGCCGCCGGCCGCGGCTTCGTCCGGCGACGCGGCGGCGCGGGCGACTTGCGACTGGCCGCCAGCGCCGCGCGCAGCTTGCCGTAGGTCTCCTGCAGGTCCTCGGGCAGCACCTTGGTGGCGCCGAGCACCGGCATGAAGTTGGTGTCCCCGTTCCACCGCGGCACGACGTGCAGGTGCATGTGCCCGAGCACGCCCGCGCCGGCCGAGCGTCCGAGGTTGACGCCGAGATTGAATCCCTGCGGCTTGTAGATGGCACGCAATGCGGCCTCGGCACGCGCGGCCAGCGTCATCAGCTCCACCGACTCCTCGGGCCGCAACTTGCCTGGCCCCGCGGCGTGGCGGCGCGGCACCACCATGACGTGCCCGACGTTGTAGGGATACGCATTGAGCACCAGGAACATCGTCTCCCCGCACTCGAGGATGAGCGAGCGGGCGTCCGCCGGCCGATGCTGGAGTTCGCAGAACAGGCACGCCGACGGGTGTCCCTCGAGTCCCTTGATGTAGGACATCCTCCAGCCGGCCCAGATCCGTTCCATCGGCACGCTCCTACCAGGCCTGCGTGGGGTCGGCGGCGACCCGCGCGGCGTGGATGTCGTTGACCTCGGCGAGCTGCGCCAGCGTGTTGATGCCGAGAATCTCGCGCGGGTCGTCCGTCTTCACCGCCGCGACGGAACGCCCGGCGCGGCGCAGCAGCGCGATGGTGTCGGTGAGATAGTACTCACCTTGGGCGTTGGCGTCGGTGACCTGGTCGAGGACGCCCGCGAGCGCCTCGAGGTCGAACGCGTAGATGCCGGAGTTGATTTCGTGCAGCGCGCGCTCCTCGGGCGTGGCGTCCTTGTGCTCGACGATGCGATCGAGCATCCCGCCCGCGTCACGCACCACGCGGCCGTAGCCGGTGGGATCCTCGAGATCGGCGGTGAGCACGGTGGCGGCGGCGCCGCGGGCGTCGTGGCCGTCGGCCAGCGCGCGCAGGGTCTCGGGACGCAGCAACGGCGCATCGCCGGCCAGCACCAGCACGGTCTCCGACCAGGTGCCGCGCAGGAACGGCAGCGCCTGCTGCGTGGCGTGCCCGGTGCCGCGCCGCTCGCGCTGCTCGACGCAGGTGACCTGGATGAAGCCGCGCACCGCGGCCTTGACGTCGGCGGCCTGGTGCCCGACCACGACGACCACAATGTCGATGCCGGCGCGGATGACGCTGCGCGCGACGTGCTCGACCATCGGGTGCCCGCCCACCTCGTGCAGGACCTTGGCGCGATCGGAATCCATGCGGGTGCCTTGTCCTGCCGCCAGCACGACGGCAGCCCGTGCCTTGTTGCTCACGTGGTCCTCCGGGGGGATGAAGCGCGGCGGCCGCGCGGCGCGGCCACCACATTGTCGATGAGGCGCGTGGCGCCGAAGTGCCCGGCCAGCGCGATCAGTACCGGCTCCTCGATGCGGCGCGGTGCCTGCAGACTGCGGCGATCCACCACCTGCGCGTATTGCGGCGCGAAGCCGGGCACTGCGCGCAGCCCGCGCACCACCGCCTGCCGCACGCGCGCCGGCGAGGTCTCCCCCGCCGCCACGCGCGCCGCGCCGGCGCGCAGCGCGGCGTACAGGCCGGGCGCCGCCGCGCGGTCCGCGGGCGACAGGTACGCATTGCGCGAGGACAGCGCGAGGCCGTCCGACTCGCGCACCGTGGGCTCGACCACCAGCCGCGTCGGCACCGAGAGGTCCTCGATCATGCGTTGCAGGATGGTGAC
>JBKJUD010000334.1:0-15029 GCA_046590735.1 Candidatus Eiseniibacteriota bacterium
GGGGCGACGCGCGCTTCGAATGGGTCGACGAGACATTCCTGCTCGCCCACGACGTCCAACCGTATACGGAACTGCCGCTGTGGCTGCCGGCCGAGCACGCGGCGCACGATGCGATCGATTGCGCCCGCGCGCGCGCCGCCGGGCTCACCACGCGCCCGCTTGCCGAGACGGTCCGCGACACGCGGGCGTGGGAGGTCGCGCAGCCAACGGAGACGCGCCCGCGTCGCGCCGGCGGATTGGTCGCGGCGAGCATGACGCGGGAACGCGAGGCCGAAGTGCTCGCCCTCTGGGACGCGCGCAACTGACATCGCCGCGCCGGGCGTGCTATTCCGGCGCGATGACGCGCAGCGGCGCGATCCCCCGCAGGGCGCGGCGCGCAACGGCTTCCGGCGCCACCACCACGATCTGCCAGCGCGCCGGATGCACCCAGCGCCGCAGCACGCGCGCCACGTCCGCCGTGTTCACCGCGCGAACCCGCGCCACGTAGGAGGGCACCTCGTCGGCCGGCAGCGGATAGAATTCCTGGTCGACCAACTGCTCCGCGAGATCCTCGGGCGCCTGCAATCCGAGCGGATACTGCCCGAGGATGTACGCCTTCGCACTCGCGACTTCCGCCTCGCTGGGCCCCTCCTGGAGAAGCTGCGTGGTGGCGGCGAGCGTGCGCGTGAGCACCTCGCGGAGATGCCGGTTCTGCGTCGAGGTGGACACCGCGAAGTAGCCGGTGTGGCGATAGGTGGCGAAGCGGCTGTCGATACCGTAGGTCAGCCCGTGCGCCACGCGAATCTCGCGCACCAGGCGGGAGCTGTAGCCGCCGGCGAGCAAGGCGTTGGCCACTTGCAGTGCGGCGTAGTCGGGGTTGTCGCGGCCGCAGGCGATCTCCGCGAACCGGACCTGCGCCTGCGTGAGATCCTCGCGGGACACGACGACCGCGCGCGGCCGGGCGCGCGGCACGCGGTCGCCGGCACGGAAGGGCGCGGCTGCCACGCGCGCCGTCGGGTCCACCACCGGCACGCGCCAGCCCGTGAACAGCTCGCGGACCTCTTGCCAGACGCGCGCGGTGTCGACCGCGCCGACGATGACCAGCGCCGCGCTGTCGGGCCGGGCGTGCGCGGCGTGCCAGCGGCGCACGTCGGCGAGTCGGAGACGAGCGAGGCTCGTCTCGGTGCCGGTGGAGGAGTGGCCGATTCCGCGGCGAGCGAACAATGCTGCGCTCAATGCTTGGTCGGCGACGGCGGCGGGGTCGTCGCGTGCTGCGGCGATGTCGCCACGGATGTCGCGAAGGGCCGCGGCGAACTCCGCCGGCGCCAGGCGCGGGGACACCGCCGCGTCGCGCACGGCGCGCAACGCGACCGACGTGCCATGGGCGAGCACGCTGGTGGAGATCGTGAGGTCCTCGGCCCCGACGTCCGCGAAGAGCTGGCCGCCGATCTCGGCGAGATGCACCAGGGAATCCGGCGCACGTCCAGAAGCGGGGTGGCGCGCCAGCAGCCGTGCCACCACGTTGGCCACGCCGGCGTGTGCCGCTGGGTCGCTGGCCGAGCCGCCGCGCAGCATCAGTCGCATCTCCACCAACGGCAACGCAGGCCGCGGCATCACGCAGACGACCAGCCCGTTCGGCAGCACGACTCGCTGATACGGCGGCAGCCGCACCTCGCTCGTGTCGTTGCGTGACTCGAGCGGCAGAGCGGGCGCCGGCGCGGCGGCGAGCGGCGTCCCGAGCAGGAGCAGCGCACCGGTGATAGCCGCGACCCGGGAGCCCGTCGCGGTGCGATGTTTCATCGCGCCCGCCGCGTGCCGGGCGCCAGCGTCGCCACCGTGCGGCGCGCGGGTGCCAGGATCTGGCGCGCGACGCGCTGCACGTCGGCCGCGCTCACCGCATACCACTGCGGGATGGCCGCGTAGAGCGCGCGATAGTCGCCCTGGACGTGTTCGGCGAACGCGATCTGTTCGCCGGCCGCGTTGTTGGTGGTGAGCGACTGCAGGAGGCCAAGCGCCAGTTGCGCCGCGGCCGTGCGCAGCTCGCCGTCGGACGGTCCCTCGTCCACCAGGAGCGCCACCAGGGTATCGGTGGCCGCGATCGCCCGCGTCGCCGTGACACCCGGCGAGAGGCCCAGGCTGATCTGGAACAACCCCGGGTCGAGGTGCAGCTCGAAGTTCGCACTCGCCTCCAGCGCGAGGCCGCGCTCGTGCACCAAGGCCAGCGGCAGTCGCGCGGTGGGCGTGCCACCGAGAATCGTGGCGAGCATCGCCAGCGCGGGGGCGTCTGCATCGCGTGCATCCGGTGCGCGGTAGCCGAGCACGACCGCCCCCGCGTCGCCGGCATACGGCACCCGCACGTGCCGCTCGCGTGTCTGCGGAGGCTCGCTCGCCACCGTGTCCGGCGCCAGCGGCCGTGCCGGCAGCCGGCCGAAGGCGGTGTCGATGCGCCGCAGCGCGTCCGCCGTGTCGAACGCGCCGGTCAGCACCAGGATGCACGCGTTCGGGCCGTAGTGTGACGCGAAGTGGGCGGCCAACTGCGGGCGGCCAATGCGATCGATGTCGGCCATCGACCCGAGCACGGGCCAGTGCGCCGGCGCGACGGTGAACGCGGTGCGCCACAAGGCCTCGTCGACCTGTCCCTGCGCGTCGTTGTCGATGCGGCTACGCCGCTCCTCCTTGATCACCTCGCGTTCGCGCGCGATCTGCGCGGGCAGCAGGGAGAGGCCGGACATGCGATCGGCATCGAGCTGCAGGATGACATCGAGCTGCGAAGCGCTGATGTCCTCGTAGTAGCAGGTGTAGTCGCGATCGGTGAAGGCGTTGGAGGAGCCGCCGTGCGATTCGAGCTGGATATCGAACTCGCGGGGCGCGACGTGCGACGACCCGTTGAACATCATGTGCTCGAGAAAGTGCGAGATGCCGGTGATGCCAGGGCGCTCGTGGCGGGCGCCCGTGCGATACCACTGCCACAGCGTCAGCGAGGGCACGGTGTGGTCCTCGTGGGTCAGCACCACGAGGCCGTTGGCGAGCACGTGACGTTCGATCGGAAAGGTGCCGGGGGTGAGCGCGACAGGCGGCGCCGGTGCGTCGGGGCCGGCCGCCACCACGCGCGGCGCGACGGCGAGACACGACATCACCAGGACGCAGCGCAGCACGTGGATCATGCCGGCGGCGGCGTCTCCGTGGAGAAGCCGACCGCCTCCGGCGGCACGCCGGCGGCCTCGACATCCAGGATCCAGGTGACCACGCCCTCGGGCGGGTCGATCAGCTGCGCGGGATAGCGCATCGGCATCTCCGGACCGGCCAGGGTGCCGTGCACCGCGTCGCGCTTGCCGGCGCCGGTGACCAGGAACACCACCTCGCGCGCCAGGTTGAGCGCGGTGGCGGTCAGCGTGATGCGCTGCTTGGTGGCGGCATGCTGGGCGACCGCGGGCAACACCAGGCGCGCGGTGGGTGCGAGCGTGCTGGCGCCGGGGAAGAGCGAGGCGGTGTGGCCGTCGTCGCCGAGTCCGAGCAGCGCGAAGTCGAGCCGCGGCGGGTCGCCGAGTTTCTTGCGCAGCGTCGCCTCGTAGTCGGCGGCGGCGCCGGCGATGTCGAACGACGCGGTCGGCATGAAGTGCACCTGCGTCATCGGCACGCCATTGGGCACCAACAACTGCCGCAGGATGCTGCCGCCGTTGGACTCCGGCGAGGAGTGCGGCACGGCGCGCTCGTCGGCGAAGAACACGCGGAGCGTCGGCCACGGAAGCCGTGCCTTCCACTCCGGGGTGGCGAGCAAGTCGTACAGGGGGCGCGGCGTGGAGCCGCCGGAGAGCGCGATGGCCGCGGAGCCGCGCGCGGCCATCGCCGCGTTCACAGCCGCCTCGAGCCGCAGCGCGGTGCGGCGCACGGCCTCCGCGGGGGTGCGACACAGCAGCACGCGGGCGTTATCCACGTCTTCGCTCACTTGGCCTTCTTCTTCGATGTGTGGGTGGTCGACGACTTCTTCGTCGCCGTGCTGGACGCGGAGTGCTTCTTCCTTTTCTTCGAGACCGTGTGCTTCGACGATTTCCTGGGCGTCTGCTTGCCGACGGCTTTCGTCTTGCGCACGGTGGCCGGCGTCGAGCGCTTCTGCCAGGCCCGCTCGGATGGCGCCAGCGCGATGATCGCGGCGATCTGCGCGGGGTCATCCGGGAACAGCCCGGCCGGCACCAGGCGCGGCAGCACGTTCACCCAGTGACGATCGCGGAAGAACAGCCGCTTGAACAGCGGCTTGGCGCCCAGCGTGTCGCCGTTGGTCCACATCGACACCGCCGCCCAGAAGATCAACTCGTCGCTCTCGGGCGCAAGCGCCATCGCGTCGCCGTAGGCGCGCGCGGCTTCCAGAGGCCGCTTGGCGGCGATCAGGTTGTCGCCGTCGGTCTCGCGGGCATAGGCGCGGCCGAGCCGCACGAGCCGGTGCAGTTCGCCGAGTGGATCCTCGCTGTCCTCGACGCGCAGGTCGAAGATGCGGTCGTTCCACGGCTGGCCGCTGGGGATGCCGCGCACGATGAGGATCGCCGCGCTCTGCACGCCGCGGATATCGCCGCCGGCGGCCTGCGCGGAATCGAGCGCGGTCAGCAGGCGGTCGGCGAGATCGCCGCGGGTATCCTCGAAGCCGTGCGCCATCGCCGTCCACACGCGGTCGTTGGTCATCAGGTTCGCCTGCGCGGCGAAGTGCCGGCCGACGTAGCTGCCGGCATCGGGAATGCAGTGCGCGCCGGTGTGCGAGGCAGCGCGTCCCTGTGCGTCGATCATCCCAACCTGGCGCACATCGGCGGACGGATCGGCGCGCAGCAGCGAGTCGAGCGCGGCGTGCGCGCTCATGCCTTGGCGCATCAGCGCGGGGCCCTTCGGTCCGTAGGACGGTTCGACGATGGATTGCGTCGCCACCGCGCCGACGCCGGCCTCGGCCCAGGGCACCACCGAGCCGACCGAAAAGTAATGCGACTGCACCGCGACGCCGAGATCGCCGGTGATCGAGTCGCGTGCGACGATCGAGTAGGTGTGCACCGGGCGCGTCGGCGGGCGGACGGGCGGCGAGGTCGCGTGGGCGATCAGGCTCCACGCGGCGAGGGCCGCCGGGACAGCAGCGGCCAGCACGACCGCGCGCGTGCGCGACCGTCCCGGCCGCCCTGCCGGGTCAACGTGCGTCATCGGTGGAAGACTCCTCAGCGTGCGGGTTGCGCGCGCTCCAGGGCGGCGGCGATTTCCACCGCGCGTGCCAGCGCATCATCGAACACGCGATCGGCCGGTCCGGGCGAGAGTGCCTGGCACAACAGCTCGGACATCCCGGGTTCCCGGGCGGGGACGCATTGGGGGATGGGACAGGCCTCGGCCACTCCGACGGCGGCCATCAACGCCATCCCCCCCGGGTGAACCCGCACCGAGTACGCCGCCGCGCGCGGTGCGTGCGTCGACAGTGCCACGGAGTGCAGGGGCCACCCGGACGGACAGGACAGCAACTCGGCGTCGCGGAAGGTGAGAGTCACCCCCGGCTGCTCCGGGCCGGCCTGTCGGGTTGCGCCCGCGGCCGAGTCACGCGGCGGCTGGAGACCGCCGGCGGACTCGCGCGTGAGGCACACGGTAGCAGGCGCGCGCGATCCCGTCACCTTCCACCCGAGCCGCGAGGCGAGCCACCCGGCCAGGAGAAGCGCCGCGGCCCCCGGCGCCGGCGGCGCCGATTCTCGGATCGCCGGCGCGTCGAATACCCCCCCGGTGGCGTCGCGCATCGTCAGGTCCGGCGGTGGCAGGAAGACCTCCACCGCGTCGATGCCGGCGAGATCCTGGCGCTCCGTCACGCCATCGAACAGTTCCGCGCAGATCAAACGCCAGGCATGCAGCCGCTGCCAGGCCATGTCGATGACCTGCACTCGCCGCGCGCCGGCGCGCGCCCGCACACCCTGCCATCCGCGCAGCGCGCGGAGCCCGGCCTCGTCGAAGGACTCGACCAGAAGGCGATCGGCGACCTGCAACACGTTCGCCATCTGCGGCGATTGCCACTGCCGCCGGTCGGTGGCCCACACCGTCACCGGGAGGTTGGGCTCGAGCAAGCCGAGAATGAGCGGTGGCACGTGACCGACCCCGGCGCCGCCGGCGGTGATCTGAATGATCTCGTTGCACACATGCCGGCGCCCGGAGGTCGGCACCTGGCAGAACACCGAGTACTGCGCCTCGACCGACTCCGCGCCGGCCTCGTCGAGCACCACCAGCAGGATGCGCGAGGGATTGCTCGCGGTGGCGTCCATCAAGGTGTCGCGGATGCCCCCGACATCGCCGTCGGCGCCGACCAGCGCCACCAGCGTCCCGGTGCTGGTGCGCGCGACCGGCGCGCCACCGTGGCCCACGCTCTCGGTGGCGGCGGCGCGCCAGGCGGCGGTGAGTTCGCGCTCGATGACCGCCGCGTCGGGCAGTGTGTGGGCGCGGTTGACGACCTGCTGCGGCGGCGCGGCGACGGCGCCGCCCATGCCATCGACGGACGGCGGCGCGGGCGTCATGGCCGCCGCCAGCTGCGGCCGGAGCCGGCGAGCAGGGTGTCGGCCTCCGCCGGGCCCCAGGTGCCGGCGGAATACGTCGGCAATGGCTCCCCCGTGTCGGACTGCCAGCCCTCGAGGATCGCGGTGACGAAGGACCACGCGGCCTCGACTTCATCGCGTCGCGTGAACAGCGTGGAATCGCCGATCAGCACGTCCAGCAGCAGCCGTTCATATGCATCCGGCGTCGCCTCGCCAAAGCTGGTGCCGTAGCGGAAGTCCATGTTGACCGGCTGCAGGCGAATGACCGAGCCGGGCGCCTTGGCGTTGAACTGCAGCGTGATTCCCTCGTTGGGCTGGATGTGCATCGACAGCACCGAGGGCGCCGGCGGATCGGCCCCGGCGCGCGCGAACAACTGCAGCGGCACGGTGCGGAACTGGATCACGATCTCGGTGGCGCGCTTGGCGAGGCGCTTGCCCGCGCGCAGGTAGAACGGCACGCCCTCCCAGCGCCACGAGTCGACGTAGGCCGGCAAGGCCACGTAGGTCTCGGTCCGCGAGTCGCGGGCGACGCCCGGTTCGTCGCGATAGCCTGGCACCGCTCCCCGGCCCAGCGAGCCGGCGGCGTACTGCGCCCGCACGATGCGCTGCGCGATGTCCTCACGCGAGGGCAGCCGAAGCGCCGATAGCACCTTGACCTTCTCGTCGCGCACCGCGTCGGCGCCGAAGGTAATCGGCGGCTCCATCGCGGTGAGCGCGAGGAGCTGCAGCATGTGGTTCTGCACGATGTCGCGCAGGATGCCGGCTTCCTCGAAGTAGGCGGCGCGCCCTTCCACGCCCACCGTCTCGGCCACGGTGATCTGCACGTGGTCGATGTAGTTGCGATTCCACACCGGCTCGAACAGGCCGTTGGCAAAGCGCAGCGCGAGGATGTTCTGCACTGTCTCCTTGCCGAGGTAGTGATCGATGCGATAGACCTGATCCTCGCTGAAGACCTGCGCCACGTCGGCGTTGAGCGCGCGCGCGGTCTCGATGTCGTGCCCGAAGGGCTTCTCGATGATGATGCGGGTCCAGGGCGCGGTGCGGCCGCCTTCGTGGACCAGGCCGGCGGCGCCCAAGCGGCCCACGATACCCGGCGCGGCGCTCGGCGGGATGGCGAGGTAGAACACGCGACAGCTGCCGGTGTCGCGCTCCGCGGCGACCGCGTCGAGGCGCGTGGCGAGCCGCGCGTAGTCCTCGGGCGTCTCGCTGCACGCGTGGAAGAACAACCCGGCGGCGAAGTCCTCCCACGCGGTGTCGATGGCGCCGCCGTAGCGGGAGAACTGGGCCACGCCCTCGTGCATCCGCTCCCGGAACTCGGCGTCGGTCAGCGGGTGACGCGAGGTGCCCACGACGCTGAAGCCGCGCGGGAGCAAGCCGTCGCAGTGCAGCGAGAACAGCGCGGGCATCAGCTTGCGCACGGTGAGGTCGCCGGTGGCGCCAACGATCACCAGCATGCAGCGTTCGGCGGCGCGCGCCGAGGCCAGCCCCTCGCGCAGCGGATTCGGCGCGACATCGCGCTCGGCGACCTGCTCGCTCATGACCGTCCCGCCTTCGCCGGGCCGCCGCCGGCCACGGTCTCGGCCGGCGTGGCGCTCACGTCGCTTCGCCCGCCCGCGGCGGTCTTCACCGCGTGGCCGCCGAATTGGTTGCGCAAGGCCGCCAGGATCTTCGCGGTGAACGAGTCGGGCTGGCGCGAGCGGAAGCGGGTCTGCAGCGCCATCGTGATGACCGGGGCCGGCACGCGCAGGTCGATCGCTTCCTGCACTGTCCAGCGTCCCTCGCCGGAGTCCTCGACGTACGGGGCGAGGTCGCCCAGGTGCGGATCGGCGGCGAAGGCGCGCGCGGCCAGCTCGAGGAGCCACGAGCGCACGACGCTTCCGTGATTCCACAGGTCGGCGAGCTGGCGGAGGTCGTAGTCGTAGCGCGATTTCTCGAGGATCTCGAAGCCCTCAGCGTAGGATTGCATCATCCCGTACTCGATGCCGTTGTGGACCATCTTCGCGTAGTGGCCGGCGCCGCTGGGGCCAACGTGGGCGAAGCCGTCGGCGGGGGCGAGGTCGAGAAACACCGGCTTCACGGCGGCCACCGCGGCGTCCTCGCCGCCGACCATCAGGCAGTAGCCCTCGGTGAGTCCCCAGATGCCGCCACTGGTGCCGGCGTCGAGGAACTGGATGCCGCGATCGCGCAGCATCTCGGCGCGCCGGATCGAGTCCTTGAAGTTCGAGTTGCCGCCGTCGATCACGATGTCGCCCGGCTGGCAGTAGTCGGCGAGGTGCTGCAGGGTTTCTTCCGTCGGCGCATCGGCGGGCACCATCACCCAGATCGTGCGCGGCGCCTCCAGGCGCTGCACGAGGTCCTGCAGCGACGCGGCCCCGGCGCCGCCGGCCTTCACCACCTCCGCCACGGCGTCCTTGTTGAAGTCGAAGCCGACCACCTGATGCCCCTTCGGCACCAACCGGCGGACCATGTTGAGGCCCATGCGCCCCAGCCCGACGAAGCCAATCTCCATACATTCCTCCGATGAATGCGCAGACATCCGGCCCGGGCGTGCACTCCCGCACGCGCCGATCCCTGCCGGATGGCGACTTCCAAGGGATTGTCGGACGTCGGCGTCCGGCTCCCCATGGAAAAGGTTGGTGCCCGCGCGTGCTCCCTGCGCGCCCGGCCTATCCCGAGGCCGTGAAGCCCACGTCGAGAGCCCCGTCCTTCACCCCGACCCGCGCGATGCCGCCGTTCTCGAGGGCGCCGAACAGCACGGCCTCGGCCAGCACATCCCGGATCTCGGTCTGGATCAGGCGTCCCAGCGGACGGGCGCCGAACGCGGGATCGTAGCCGCGCTGCGCCAGCCAGCTGCGGGCTTCGGGCGTCAGCTCGATCGCCACGCGGCGCTCGCGGAGCTGGCCTTCCAGCTCGCGGACGAACTTCTCGACGATGGATTCCATGACCGCGGGGCTGAGCGGCGCGAAGGACACGACGGCATCGAGCCGATTGCGGAATTCGGGGGAGAATAGCCGCTCGATCGCCTTGCGCGCGCGGCCGTGCGCCTCGCGCTGGCGGCTCGATGCGTCGTCGCCTCCCCCGCCGAAGCCGGGGATGCTGCCGGCCATCTCGCGCGAGCCGGCGTTCGAGGTGAGGATCAGCACGACGTGCTGGAAGTCGGCGCGACGGCCTTGGGTGTCGGTGAGCGTGGCGTGATCCATCACTTGGAGCAGCACATGGAAGATGTCGCCGTGCGCCTTCTCGATTTCGTCGAGCAGCACGACGGCATAGGGATGCGCGCGCACCGCGTCGACAAGCTGCCCACCCTGCTCGTGGCCGACGTAGCCCGGCGGCGCGCCGAGGAAGCGGGCCACCGCGTGCTTCTCCATGTACTCGCTCATGTCGTAGCGCAGGAAGCTGTTGCCCAGCGAGCGCGCGAGCTGCCGCGCCAGCTCGGTCTTGCCGACGCCGGTGGGTCCGGTGAACAGGAAGCAGCCGGCCGGCCGGCCCGGCGCGCCGAGCCCGGCGCGCGAGCGCTTGATCGCCTGCGCGACGGTGCGCACGGCGTCGTCCTGGCCGAAGACCACGTGGCACAGCTCCTCCTCGAGGCGCCGCAGCCGCTCGCGATCGGACGCGTTGGCCTGGCCCGCGGGAATGTGCGCGACGCGGGCGACGACCGCCTCGATGTCGTGCACGGTGATCGGGCCGTTGTCGCCGGCAGTGCCGGTATCCGCCGCGCCTCCGTCCAGCCAGCGCGAGGCGCCGGCCTGGTCGAGCAGGTCGATGGCGCTATCGGGAAGCCGGGCGTCGCGCAGGTGCCGCTGGGCGAGGCGGGCGGCCGCGTCAAGCGCGGCCGGCTCGTACTGCACCGCGTGATGCGCCGCGTAGCGCGGGCTGAGTCCCTCGAGGATGCGCACGGTGTCCTCGAAGCCGGGCTCGTCGAGGACGACCTTCTGCAGCCGCCGCGCCAGCGCGCGATCGCGCTCGAGTTGCTTGAACTCGTCGAAGGTGCTGGCGCCGATCACCCGCAGTACGCCGGCGGCGAGCGCCGGCTTGAGCAGGGTGGCGAGATCGAGCGAGCCGCCGTTGACCGCGCCCGCGCCGACGGTGACGTGCATCTCGTCGATGAACAGCAAGGGCTTCGGTTTCTGCGCCAGCGCGTCGAGCACGGCCTTCAGCCGCTCCTCGAAATCGCCGCGATAGCGCGTGCCGGCCAGCAGCGCCGCGGTGTCGAGCGCGAAGATCTCGGCGCCGGCCAGCGGCTGCGGTACTGGGGCCTCGGCGCCCAGCAGCCGGGCGGCCAAGCCCTGCGCCAGCGCGGTCTTCCCCACCCCTGGCTCGCCGACGAAGACCGGGTTGTTCTTCCGGCGCCGACACAGTACTTCGAGCGTGCGGCGCAACTCCGGCGCCCGTCCGATCAGCGGGTCGAATTGCCCGGCGCGCGCCGCCTCGGTCATCGACGTGGTGTACAGCGCCAGCGGCGAGCGGCCGCGCCGGCGGCCGGCAGCGGCACGGCGTGGGCCGGGCGAATCGTCCTCGTCCTCGCCGGTCCCGCCCAGCACGTCGGCGAGGTCGTCCTCGTCCTCCTGCGCCGCGGCGGCGCCGATCGCATCGGCAGCGGCGGGCTTGCGGATGCCGTGCGAAAGGTAGTTGAGCACATCGAGGCGTGTGACGCCTTGCGCGTCGAGCGCGCGGGCGCCGGCGCTGGTGGTCTCGATCAGCAGTGCGGCCAGCAGGTCGCCCTCGGTCACCTCGGGCTTCGCGGCGCCCTGCGCGTGGATCACCGCGCTGGAGAGCACGCGGGTGAACGCGCGCGTCTGCTCCGGTGTCGCGTCGCTGCTCTCCGGCATCGTCTCGACCTGGGTGGCGAGAAACTCGGCGAGTTCGGCGCGCAGGGGCGCCAGGTCGGCGCCGGCAGCCTCGAGGATCGCCTCGCCCTCGGGGTCATGCGCAAGGACATACAGCACGTGCTCGAGGGTGAGATGCGCGTGCCGGCGCGCGGTCGCCTCGCGGTACGCGATGGACAGGATCAGCTCGACGGACGTGGAGAACATGCCTGCAGTCTAGCACGGTCTGCATGATGAAAGCTCTGGAGGGCCGACGCGATGTTGGGGAACTTCCCCCACGCTGCGGATCCGCGGGACCGCGGGGAACCACCCCATGGAACATGCCAGGCCGGGCGGCGCTCCAAAACGCACCGATAGAAATGCTCCCTGGCGTCGACGGTCGAGCCCTCCGCGAAGATTCTCAGAACCTCACAGTGACGAAGGAGTCCCATCATGATGCTTCACAGGATCCCCGTGTTCGCGACCATCGCCTTGGCCGGCATGCTCGGGCTGGCTGCGTGTTCCAGTTCCCCCACCTCGCCCGGGACCGGCACCATCCAGGTGCGCATGACCGACGCGCCCGGGCCCTACAGTTCGGTGCGTGTGGTCGTGGAGGAGGTCTCGGTCCATCGCGCAGACGCCGCCGACTCGCTGTCGGGCTGGGTGGTGATCAACAGCCAGCCTGCCACCTACGACTTGCTCACGCTGCAGAACGGCATCTTCGCGGAAATCGGCCAGACCACGCTTCCCGCCGGGCACTACACCCAGCTGCGCCTCAAGATAGGGACCGGTTCGACGGTCACCGTGGGTGGCCTCACCTATCCGCTGACGATTCCCAGCGGCGAGCAGACCGGCATCAAGATCACCGGGTCGTTCGACGTGCCCGCCAATGGGCTGCTCGATCTCGCCCTCGACTTCGACGCCGCGCGGTCGGTCATCCAGACCGGCAACGCCCAGTACAAACTGAAGCCGACCATCCGCGTGCTGCCTTTCAGCACCGCGGGCTCGATCACCGGCACCGTCAGCCCGAACGCCGCCACCGTGTATGCCATCCTCGGCGCGGACACGCTGCAGAGCGCGCCGCCGGACAACGACGGGCGGTTCACGCTCGCCGCGCTGCCTGCCGGCAGCTACTCGGTGTCGATCGCCGCGTGGAATCCCGCCGCGTACCAAGACAAGTTCATCGCATCCGTCACCGTGCGGGCGCGGGAAGCGACGGATCTCGGAGTGCTGACGCTCACGCCCCGCTAGGCGCGGGGGCCAGGCGACTCGGGCTCGACCGCGGCGCGCAACGGGTAGCCGTTGACCTGCGCCTCCTCCTCCACCCGCGCCGCCTTGGTCTCGGCGATCTCGTGGGGAAACACGCCGGCCACCCCGCGGCCGTCCTTGTGGACGCGCATCATGATCCCGTACGCCTCGGTGGGCGACTTGCGGAAGATCGTCTCGAGGACGATCACGACGAAGTCCATCGGGGTGTAGTCGTCGTTGAGCAGGACGACGCGAAACTGGTCGGGTCCCCCGCCGTCGAGATGCTGGCGCTCGAGCAATTCGACGTCGCGCTCGACGCGATGCTCGACGCGACCGGGGGGCGTGGCCGACGCGTCCATCAGTCGGCCAGGGCGAACGCGCGCACCGGGAAGGTTCCCATGCCCGCCACCTTCACCGGCACCGCGAAGAACCGCGCGCCGCGCGGCGGCACGTCGAGGAGATGGGTCATGTGCTCGCAGATCGGGATGCCGGCGGCGAGCAGCGTGGTGTGCGCCGGCCGCGTGCCGTCGGCGGTGTCGTCGATGTTGTAGCTGTCGATGCCGACCAAGCGCGCACCGCCCAGGACCAGCGCCTCGGCGCCGGCGCGGGTGAGGAACGGATGGCCGACCGCGTAGGCGGGTGTCTCCCAGTGCACGTCCCAGCCGGTGTGCAGCAGGACGGCGGCGCCGCGCACATCGAGGCCGGCGAACAGCTCCGCCCCGATGCCGCGCGGGCTGCCGATGGGCACCTCGAGGCGCACCGCGGCGAGGTCGGCGAGCGACTCGAGCGCGACTTGGGAAAGGTCGGCGCCCTCCGCGAAGCGATGCGACGGCACGTCCACGTAGGTGCCGGTGTTGGCTACCATGTCGATGGCGCCGATGTGGAATTGCGTGCCCGGCTCGTAGTGCGTCCGCGAATCCTCGCGCGAGAGGTAGTCCCGGATCACCGGCGACGGCAGGCCCGGGTAGGTCACCAGACCGTGGCGGACGATGTGGCTCACGTCGATCAGTCGGTGGTGCACGCTCATGGCTTGCCTCCGTGCTGCGTCAACGGCAACATCGGCGCATCGGGTATCGAGAACGCCTCGGTTTCGCGGTCCACGCCCTCGCGGCGCGCCCAGCGGAACCAGATCAGGGTGATGGCGATCCAGTAGGCCGCCGTCCCCGGCACCCACATGATCACGCCGCCCGTGATCTGGTCGTCCAGCGGCGACAGTCCCCACAGGCGCGGCGCGGCGCTGTACCAAGGGTAGAGCAGGTGGCCCGCGTAGACGATGAAGGCGGCGACGATCATCATCGGGGCCGAGATCAGGAACGCGAGCAGGATCTTCACCAACGGCTGCGGCGTCGGCAGCGTCTCGGGATCGCCCAGGATCGGCCACCAGCTCAGCACCGATGCCGCCAGCAGCGACAGGTGCATCGCGATGTGCACGTTGTGCTGCGCCATCATCGTGTTGAACAGCAGCGGGAGGTGCCACAGGACGAAGACCGCGGTGTAGATGCCTACGCTGGTCCCGGGGCGCGTCAGCCGGAAGGCGACCGCGTGCAACCGCCGGCGCGCGAGCAGCGGCGCCACCAGCCCCGCGCAGATCCCGTACACCAGCAGCGGCGCGACGACCTGCGTGAGCAGCAGGTGCTGGATCATGTGCGCGCTGAACAGGTAGGTGTCGCTCAGGTCGTGCAGCGGGCCGTTGAGGCTGAGGAACAGCACGCCGAGGCCGGCGCAGAACGCCCACACCCGCGGCGCCGGCACGCGCGCCGCGCCGCCGCTGCGCCGCCGCAACGCTCGCATGCCGTACACGTACAGCGCGGCGAGCAGCAGGATCCCGATGACCGTGCTCCAGTGCACGCCAAAGGCGTGGGGGTCGAACGGCGGCGGCGGCGAGGCCGGAAGGATCCCGCTCGGCGCCACCTGCACCGGCGGCCCGTGGTCGGCCCAGGCGGGCGAGACATCGAGGAACATGCGGCAAGGCTACAGCGTGCGGGGGTGGGGCTCAAGTGCCATCGGGCGCCGGGCGAGCCCCGGCTAGTGGATCGGCCCGCCCAGCTTCTGGTGGAACAGCGCCATCAGCGCCGTGATCATGAAGCCGGCCAGGATCATGAACGCCACGAAGAACTTGGTGAACAGCGCGTGGTCGAACTTCAGGTGCATGTAGAACGCCACCACGATGGCGAACTTCAGCGCCGACAGCAGCAACAGCGACGGCACCAGCAGCGGGCGCACCGAGGGGATGTAATAGAGCGCTACCTCGATCGCGGTGATGATGCCCAGGAGCATCGCGATCTCGATGTAGCGGCGCGGGCCCGGGTGATTGTGGCCCTCGGCCCCGTGCTCACCGTGGCCGCCGCCGTGCGCGGCGCCGTGCTCGGCAGCCGGGTGCGACGAATGGGTGTCCGACATGGCGAGCCTCCTTACGGGATCAGGTAGAGCAGCGTGAAGATCGCGATCCAGACGATGTCGACGA
>JBKJUD010000344.1:0-3930 GCA_046590735.1 Candidatus Eiseniibacteriota bacterium
TCCGCGGCGGGCGCGCCGCGGATGAACAGCGACGGCTCGTTGGTTGCCTCGCTGGTCGCGCCGCGGTGCTGCACCACGCCCGACTGCAGCGACGCCACCTGCTGGTACCCACGCGTCGGCTTGTTCTGGATGTCCTTGCCGGTCACGTAACGCACCGTGGAGGTGGCGCTCTTCTCGATGATCGGACGCTCGCCCGTCACCACCACCGTTTGGGCCGTGACCGCCTCGGATTCCAGCGTGAAGTTCACCGTGTTGGTGAAGTCCGCAAGAATCGTGACGCTGATCTTGTTGACCGACCGGTGACCGGTTGCCCGTGCGAGGAGGTTGTAGGTACCCGCCTGGACGAATGGAATCTGGTAGACCCCGTTCACATCGGCAATGCCGCCACGCTTGGTGCCTTCAATGATCACCGTGGCGGCGGAAATGGGTTCTTTGGTCTGGGCATCGATGACGGTTCCCTTGATGGTTCCCGTCGTTCCCGCAAAAGCGGGAAGTGCGCTGGCTGCCACCAGCACGATGCCTACCAGGGCTCGAGTGAGCCGTGACAGGACTCCCATGGTGATCTCCTCCGTGCGTTTCTCGCGTCGCGCAGAGACCAGAGTGGGTGGAGTGAAACCTGCCTGGTCGTCCGCTGACCTCGGTGCCCTCGCGCGCGCTCCGTGCATCCGTCCCCACCGCATGTGCACGCCGGGAGCGTGTTGCCGTGGACCGGGCTCGAGGTTACAAAACCGTGAAACCGGTGTATCTAAGGAACAACGTCCTCATTTGTCAAGACTTTACGGCTCGACTGCACCGCCCGTCCGGCCCCGGGTTCAGGCCAGCGCGAACGGTCCCCGCACTGGAACTCACTCCCCCCCGGAAGAGGCCACCAGAAACCAGCGGCCGATTCCGTCCCGGTCGGCGAACCGGAAGGTGCGATTGGGAGCGAAGTACTGCCACGTCTGGTAGGCCGGATCGTACCCGGTCACCGGCTGTTCGTATACCTGTTCAGGTGGCCCGAACTTGATGAAGATGCGCCCGCGGTCGCTGCGCCAGCCGCCCTCGGCGCCGCCATACAATTCGTCGGCGATGCGCAGGCGGCGAAAGTATTCGCGCCGCGTGATGTAGAAGCGATTCCGCGAGCCGGTGTCCTCCCGACGCTTCCAGAAGCGCTCCCACCGCGCGCGCCGCTCGGCGCTCGACGGGGCATCGCGCAACGAGTCGAGATCCGCGTGGCTGGCGATGTACGAGATCATCCCGGTCACCCGGCGCAGGTCGCGATCCAGATCGAGCTGCGTGTCGTCGACCTCGAAGCGGATCTTGCGCTCTGGGCCGTTGGGCGCCGCGAAAATCGTGAGCACATACGGCCCCAGCGTCAACCAGTCGAGTGGCGGCTGCAGGACGTACGGCGTCACGATGCCCCGCCGCGCCACCGTGCGCTGGCCCTTCAACCGTACCGCGCGGTCGCCGTCGACGATCTGGTAGACGAGTGTCCAGGTGGAATCGCGCGCGGCGCGCGCACTGTCGGCGGCGGACTGGCCGGCGTAGATCTCGCCGCCGAACGCGGTGAACGGATGCTCGCGGGAGAAGCTGCGCGACGCGTTCGGGACGAGGTCGTCGAGCGTGCGGGCGCTGTCCACGCCGGCCCGCACGCTGCCCACCGTGAGCGGGCTCAGGGTGCCGTCGTGGGCGCGCAGGTTCTCCACGTCGAGTTCGAGCCGCACCTTCGACTTCACGCCGGCCTCGAGGTCGCGCACCTGGACGTCGAGGAGATACTGCCCGGGGCGCACGGCGAATCCGCGTTCCCACGTCAACTGCAGCGAGTCGGCGCGGGTGGCCTCGTACGACGGCGCCGTCGCGCGCAGGGTGTCGAGGACGGTGAACAGTTGCTTGGCGCTCGAGCGGCGGATGGTGGCCGAGGCCTCCGTCCGCGCCGCGAAGCTGCCGCCCTCGCGTACGAAGGCGAGCTGGGAGGCGGCGATGCTCACGAGCAATGTCGCGGTGACCGAGTCGCCCGCCCCCAAGCGCAGCGAGACCTGCGCGGAGAACGACGGGCGATCGCGGGAGACACCTCCGGCTTCCTCGCCGGAAGCACCCGCGCGCGCCGGGAATGCGGCAGCCGCCAGCAGCATGCATGCGGCACCCGCCCAGTTCCTGCAGTCTCGCACCCCGCGGCGTCCCCTCATTGCCGCAAAGGCTAGGGAGCCTCCGGCGCTGCGTCAAGCGGCGTGAGCGAGGCCGAACCGCCCGCCCAGCCCTGCTCGCGGCGGAACGTGACGATGCCGTCGGCGATCGCCTCGACGATGGCGCGCCGGCGCGAGCCGTCGCGCAGCGCCTCTTCCTCGTCGGGATGCATGAGGAAGGTGGACTCGGTCAGGATCGCCGGCATCTGCGTCGGGCGCACCAGCAGCAGGTTGCCGTAGTAGAGGCCGAAGTCCGGCAGCCGCAATTCCTGCAGCAGCGCGTCGTGCACGCACTCGGCCAGGCGCTGGCTGTGCGGATAGTAGAAGTAGACCGAACTGCCGCGACGCAAGTAGGGATTCACGCCGTCGGGCAGCGCATTGAGGTGCACGCTCACCAGCAGGTCGGCGCCGCTGTCCACGGCGAGTCCCGGGCGCGCCAGCAACGGCACGCCGGTCGTGTCGGGACGGGTGTAGAACACCCGGGCACCGAAGTCCTCCAGCCGGTGGCCGAGTTCGCGCGTGATGGCGAGCGTGGCGTCGCGCTCGAGATAGCCCGTCGGCCCGCTCGCGCCACTGTCGGGGCCGTGCCCGGCATCGAGCGCGATGAGCATGCGCGCGAGGGGCTTGCCGGTGCCCCCGAACATGCCGCGCTTCTTCAGCAATTCCGGCGGCCGCCGCGCCTCCAGCGTGAACGTGACACCGTCGTACCTCGCCGCAAATCCCCACGGCCGTGCGCCGGCGAGCCGGAGATCGAGCTGCACGATCTCGCTGGCCGGCTGGCTCCACTGGACCGCGGCGATGTAGGCCGTGGTCGTGTCGGAGCGCGGCATGCCACGCGTGAAGTGAATCCAGTCGATGTCGGCGAGAGCGCCGAAGAGCTGCACGCGCAACCGCGCCGGGGAAGTCTCCTCCTCCACCGTGTAGGGCACGGGCGGTGACACGGTGACGGTGAGCCGGCTCGAGCGGCGGCCCTCATCGACCCGCAGCGTGCCGAGGCGGGGGCGCGGCAGTCGCGTGCCGGCAGCCAGCACGCGCGCACTGCCGGCCGGGACCCAGGCGGTCACGCCTTCCGCGCACCGGAGGCGCAGCCAGGTGCCGCGCGAGCCGGTGCACCACGCGCGCACGCCCCGCGGGATGAACATGCGATAGCCACCGCCGGGCATCGTGCGGCCGACGGTGAGCGAGTCGGTGAACTCCACGACGCGCGGCACGCGCGGATCGAGCGTCGTCACGCGCCCGGTCGCGGTGACGCGCACGCTATCGCCGCCGGCCGCCGCGGCCACGATCACGGTCGCCCGCGCGCTCGCGAAGCTGTCGCCCGGTTGTACGAGATACACGCCGGTGAACACGCCGGAGCGCGACGGCGCCGCGGTCGACACGCTGTTGGCGAATGCGTCGAGGCGCGCGTCGCCCTCGCGCAGGTCGTCGCCCTCGGTCATCGGATAGCGGACTCCGCGCAGCACAAACCAGGCGCGCGAGCCCGGGCTGGCGCGAATGCGGAACGGAATAGCGTCGCCCGCGATCACCTCGCGGTCCTCGGTGGGATCGGTCCCCAGCGAGTCGACGGTGAACGGCGCGACGGGAAGCGCGCGCGCGGGCGCGGCCACCGTGACATGCCGGGCCAGCGTGGCCGTCTCGCCGTCGCGGCGGGCGACGAGGTTCAGCGTCATCGCGCCCGCCGTCAGCGGGACGTAGGCGAGAAATCCCCCGGTGCGATAGACGACGACCGGGAGGCCGTTGATCTCCAGCCGCACGTCCGGATGGCTCA
>JBKJUD010000006.1:0-3457 GCA_046590735.1 Candidatus Eiseniibacteriota bacterium
CCGGACGCCAGAGGGCGCTGAGCGCGCGCCGTGCGACGTCCGGTGCAGTGTCAACCCAGTTAAGGAACCGGGCATGATTGATGTGGAAAGTGATGTTGTTCGGCGCGCCGAACGCGCGTCGCAGCACGACCGGCCAGTCGGGAGCGTTGGCGAGGACGGCCGCGCGAGCTTCCTGCAAGTGCTGGACAATGGCGTACTTGTAGTCACGCTCCTGGAAGACGAACGATGTGCTTTCGTAGAATCGTCGTGCCCAGTAGACAAACTGTCCCCAACGGTTCGCGTCGTCGGGCAGCCAGCGCTCGCGAACGCCGTCATCCCAGAAGTCGAACCCAACCCCGAACTCCTCGGTCAGCCGTCCGCGGATTTCGACGAGTTGCCGGTCCACGTTCTCGTCCGCTCTCGTCACATAGGTCGCGAACGCGGCGGCGATCCGCTGCTTAGCCTCGCGCGACGTGGTACGCTCAAACGTGTCGGGATGGACGAGGTGAAGAAGGATCTCGCGCATGGCGTGACTCCCCTGCGCGAGCGGTATGTCGAAGAGCACGGCCCGGAACTCCCACGGGTCCGCAAGCGCAGCTGTGCGTCGATCCAAGCCCAGCAACCGCCACGCCCGGGCGAAAGCGATCAGGAAGTGCAGTTGGTAGGGACGGTACGTGTGGTAGGCGATACCCGCCTTGGCGATGCCATGGTCCAGCGCGGCGGCCAGGTCGTCGGGTATCGCTACCGGCTGGGCCATCCACGACAATGCTGTCTCGATGAGCTCGCGCTTCGTCGTCCCGTGGATACCCAACGGCATCAAGAAATAGACGTACAGGCACTCCGCTGCCAGCTGTAACGTCTCCGCCGGCGCGCCAGCAAGTTGGCGCTGGAACTTCACATCGAAACGCTCCGACGATTCGATCGGCTGCTCGACGAACCGGGCTTGCAGGTCGTCCAGCACAGCGCTCGACCAGATCGCCCGCCTCGGCGTGAACAACGAACCGTCCGCCGCGAGCACTTGCTCCACGAACTGCTTCGCTGCGTCGTAAGCGGGCGCGGCTTCCGGTCGTGTCCAACGGGCCATGTGCTTCTCCTAGCCGACGGCGATGGGCGCCTCACGATAGCGACGGCAATGGTATGCGGTTAGGGCGCGGCGTTCCAGACGCTCGGCATCAAACCAAGGGGCATTGGGACAAGGTGACGGAAACGTCAACAGCCCGTCCTGCGCCTAGACAACGCGTACTCAACGCCCGCGACGACGGCCGCTGTCGCGACGATCGCGAGCGGGGCGAGACCCATGAGGGTCATCGGCGCGACCGCCACGAGGAGGGCCACGCCGACTGCGGCGATGACTTGGGCCAGGTCCGGATCGGCTCGGCTGTAGCCCACGATGCTCATCCCCATGCCAACGATGAAGAACACGCAGCCAACGGCCGGAAGATGGTCCGGTGCCACCTCTCAATGTGCCTTCCCAACGAGGACGCCCTGTGGAACGAGCTGGCCCACGCACCCGCACTACGCGTGTGAGCCCCGGCGGTACAGCCAGTAGCCGATGCCGACGAGGCCTACGCCCCACAACACGCTCAGAAACATGCTCGTGCCGATTGCGGACTTCATCGCATTCTGCTGTGACCCTGCTGGGGAGGTCATGGGGCTGACCGTGATCGGCCGGCCGTCGGCATCGGTGATCGTCATCTCGCCGAACATGCCTGGCATTTGTCCCGTCGGCATCGAGTCCACAAAGGTCTGCGCTGCGGACCCTCCGACCACTGCCGTGACAATGGTGTATAGACCGAACAACACGACGATGACGCCCAGCACAAGGAGGATGCTTGTCCCTTGCGGGCGAGGAGCGGCTGATAGGTCCTGTTCCCGCGACGGACGAACGCCGGATGCGGAGGGCGCGAATGGTTCACTTTGCTCCGGCTCGGCGTAGCGACCGTCAGCCGGCGCCTCAGCGCCGCCGTGACCGGCCAGGAGGGCGGACTTCGCTGCGTTGAACTCCTCGGCGGACAAGCTGCCGCTGCGATGGAGTTCGGTCAACCGCTCTAGCTCGTCGGTGATGCCCATGAGATCCTCCTGGTGTCGTTGCGCGCGTGGATGGTGGCCAATAGGTATACGCATCCCGTGACTGCGTTCAATCGTATCATGGTACCGGTGTACGCCGCCGAACGGTCACGAAGGCAACGCCTTCACATTCGAAAGTGAACCCTTCACATCCCCCGTTGAACGGCTTCACTTCCCCAAGACAACGGCATCACATCCCAGCCGCCCAACGCGAAAACGGGGCAGCCCCGCCAGGCCGCCCCGCTATCCCCGCGTGGTTGCGCGACTACGCCGCCGCCACATGCCCCTCCGGCATCACCACCGGATCGCCCGGATGCTCCGCGTCCCACCGTGCCTTGTACGCCTCCAGCGGCACGCCGATCATCTCGCGGTGCACGATGTCCCCGTGGAACGTATCGGCGTCCGCCAGGCCCGTGCGCAGGACCTTGTCGACGCGGATGATGGGGAAGGGCGTGCCGTCCAGGCGTAGGTCGGAGCTGATCAGGCCGACGCCGGGCAGCCTGATCTTGGTGCCCCCGCGTGACTGGAGCAGCGTCTGGCGGCCAAGCTCGCGCAGGACCATCTGCGCGAGCGGCGCCGTGACCAATGTCCCGACGGCCAGGTGGTCGGCCAACTCGTCGAGCTCCATCGTGCGCGAGTGGACGATCCGGGGGCGGTAGGTGGCAATCGCCTGCAACAAGGTCGCCATCGAAAACCTCCTCAGGTGGCTGTCGCCCGCTGGGTGCGGCGTCGTCGTCGCTTCGACGGGCCGGGAGGCCGTGCGGCGTTCACGCAGACGGTGCGGGTGAGGGATGTGGACCGCCGATCGTCAGCCAGCCGCCGGCGCGATCCGCTCGACGATCGCCGTCAGCGTACTCTGCACCAGGCCGAGCACCACCCCGGTCAGCGCGAGCGCGCCGGTGGCGATAACGAGCACGTGGCCGACGTAGAGCCACGTGCCGGCCGCGGTCAACGCCGCCCCGAGCATCGCGCCCAGCAGGCAGCGCCGCCACCACGACCATCCGCGCGCCCAGCCGACGGCCGCGCCGACGATGGGGCCGACGAGGCAGCCGGCCGCGAGGTAGCCCACCGACCGAAACGCCGTGTCGACGCTGTCGTTATCGGTGAACGCCCCGCTGTCCAGGATGACCCGGAGCGAAATGCCAAAGACGTAGGCGCCGAGTGCACCGAGCGCTGCGCCGAGCACGATTCCGACCACGATCGCCACAGTTCGGCGCATCAGGCTACCTCCAAGTGTTCGATGGTTGGTGAAGTGTTCGATGGTTGGTGCCCGCCTACATGGAGGGCGGTTCGAGATCGACCTGCCCTGGTCGCCCCACCCGCCCCATCACCTCCCGCGCCGCCCCCACCGTCGCGTCGACCTCCGCCTCCCCGTGCGCCAGGCTAACGAACCCCGCCTCGAACTGGCTCG
>JBKJUD010000111.1:0-2813 GCA_046590735.1 Candidatus Eiseniibacteriota bacterium
GCCCGTGCATGCTCAAGCACGCCCGCGGCGAAGCGCGCCACCTGACCCACGGCTCGCACGAATGCGACGAGCCCGAGAACATCGCGCAGTACAAGGCCCGCGCCGCCGCCGGCCTGCCGCCCCCGGACGGTGCGCTGCCTGCATGATCCTGCGCCCGGTCACCGACGCCGACCTCCCCCGCGTGCGCGATCTCACCGACACCGAGGGCTGGGGCTACGAACTGTCCGACTTGCGCCGCCTGCGCGCGCTGTGCGGCGAAGGTTTCCTCGCCCTGCTCGGCGACGACGGCGTGCTCGCCGGCACGCTCACCACGCTGCCCTACGCGGGCGCCGCGTGGATCGGCAACGTCATCGTCGATGCGTCGCTGCGCGGCCGCGGCGCCGGCCGGGTGCTGATGGACGGGGCCCACGCCTTCTGCGCCGCGCGCGGACTCGCCCACGTCTACCTCGATGCGTATCCGCCGGCGATCGGCTTCTATCGCACGCTCGGCTACCACGACGACGGGGAGACGCAGCGATGGGCGCTCACCGTGCCCGCCCTGCCGGGCGAACCCGCGCGCGGCCTGGCGCCGATCGGGCCGGGCGACCTCGACGCGGTGACCGCGGCCGACGCCCGCGTGCTCGATGCGGGCGGCGCGACGCACCGCCGCACGCTGCTGGCGCATCTCATGGACGACTACCCGGGCTGGGCTCTTGCCGTGCGAGGTCCCGGCGGGCCGCTGGCCGCCTGGGGATTCGCGCGACCAGGGACTGCCTCGTCCGAACTCGGGCCGCTGGCCGGTGAGCCGGCCGCCGCCGCGTCACTGGCCGATGCCCTGCTCGCACGATTGACCGGCCGAGTCGTCGAATTGAGCGTCCCCATGGAGAACGCCGCGGCGCAGGCGTGGCTGTCGGCGCGGGGCTTCACCCGCACCGGCTGGCACCTGCGCATGTATCGCGGCGCGCGCTTGGCGTGGGATCGCCAGCGCACCTGGGCCCTCGGCGGGCTCGAGAAGGGCTGATCCAGATCCACCCGGCATCGCGCACCGCGCGCGGCGCCCGCATCGTTCCCCGGAGGACGCATGGCTTTGCGTCTGTTCAACACGCGCACATCGGTCATCGAGGACTTCGTCGCTGCCGCGCCGCCTGCGGTGTCGATGTACATCTGCGGCGCCACCGTCTATGCGCCCGCGCACATCGGCCACGGACGGTCCTACGTCGTGTTCGACACGCTGCGTCGCCTGCTGCGCTTTCACGGCTACGCGGTCGATTTCGTGCAGAACTTCACCGATGTCGCCGAGGAGATCTCGCTGCGCGCCGTCGACGAGCACGTCGACGCGCTCACCTTCGCCGAGCACTACATCGAGGAATTCTGGTCCGACATGGACCGCCTGGCGATCCTGCGCGCCCGCGCCTATCCGCGCGTCAGCGAGTACATCGACGGCATCGTGGCCTCGATCCAGGCGCTGCTCGACAGCGATGGCGCCTACGTCCTCGGCGACAGCATCTACTTCGATTCGCAGAAGGCCGGTGGCTTCGGCGACCTCTCGCACCAACGCCTCGAGGACATGATCGCCGGCGGCACCGGCGACGGCGAGGGACGCCGGCATCCGCTCGACTTCGCGCTGTGGAAACCGGCGAAACCGCCGGAGGCATCATGGCCAGCGCCGTGGGGCGAGGGACGCCCCGGCTGGCACATCGAGTGCACGGTGATGTCCGGCGCGCTGCAATCGCGTCCGCTCGACATCCACGGCGGCGGCATCGACCTGATCTACCCGCATCACGAGAGTGAGATCCTGATCGCGCGCGCCGAGACCCACACCGAACTTGCCCGCTACTACCTGCACCACCAGCTCGTCACCCATCGCCTGCAGAAGATGTCGAAGTCGCGCGCCAACTACGTCACGCTCGGCGAGATGTTCGAGGTGTACGAGCCGGAGGTCGTCCGCTTCGCGCTGCTCTCGCATCACTACCGCGAGGCGATGGAATGCTGCGACGAGGGCTTCGACGATGCCGAGCGCGATCTCGACACGCTGCGCCGCGCGATGGCGCTCGTGGGCGCGCCGGTGGCGCCACTCGCCCCGCCCCCCGCGGGTGACACCACCAGTCACCTGGCGCGCGTGATCGCGGCGCTGGACGACGATCTCGACACGCCCACCGCGCTCGAAGCGGCGGTGGCGCTGGCCGAGCAGATCACCACGCATCCGCAGGACGCGCCAGACGACACGACGCGCGCCGACGCCGCGGCGGTGTTCGCCGTCCTGCACGAAGTCTGCGGGCTGGCGTCGCTGGCGGCGACCGTCCCGGCCTAGGGTTCGCATTCCGGCGTCCACACCAGCGCGGGCTGGTCGGACGGCGGCTTCCAGCGCCGGTGAAACCAGTAGTATTGCCCCGGCGCGCGACGCACCTGCCGCTCGACGGCGGCGCTCATCGCCCGGGTGAGGCGCAGGACATCGCCGTTGCGGTCGCCGGACGGTGTGAACGTGAGCGCCGGTTCGATGGTGACGCGATGGCGGACGCCGTCGGACTCCCGCACGATGCTCACCGGGATCACCGGGACGCCCGCCGCCAGCGCCAGTCGCGCCGCCGCGGGCGAGGTGGCCGCGAGCTGGCCGAAGAACGGCACCATCACCCCCCCGCGTCGCAATCGCTGGTCAACCAGCACCCCCACGCACTCGCCGCGGCGCAACCGCGCCATCGCCTCCCGCCCGCCCCCGGCCAGCGGCGTCACCTGCTGGCCCGCAGTGCGGCGTCCCGTGTTGAGCCACGCGTCGATGCGCGCGTTGCGTTGCCGTCCGACCAGCAACGTGGTGGGGATCCCGCCGGCCACCAGAC
>JBKJUD010000266.1:0-6379 GCA_046590735.1 Candidatus Eiseniibacteriota bacterium
TCTCAGACACGCGCCATCCGCGCGGCGCGGCGCATCTCGGCGGCGCGCTCGCGGTCGCCGTAGCCGTCGGGATGGTCGACGAGCCACTTCCACGCGGACTCGATGATCTCGCCGACATCGGTGCGCCGTGGCGTGAATCCGAGCAGCTCGCGGGCGCGATCGCCGGAGGCCACCAGCACGGCCGGGTCGCCCTCGCGGCGCGGCGCATCGACGCTCGGCAATTCGCGCCCGGTCACGCGGCGCACGATGTCCACCACCTCGCGCACCGAGGTCCCGGTCCACGAGCCGATGTTCGCGGTGATGCGATCGCCGGCCTGCAGCCGGTCGAGCGCCAGCAGGTGCACGGCGGCGATGTCCTCGACGTGCACGTAGTCGCGCAGGCAGGTGCCGTCGGGGGTGTCGTAGTCGGTGCCGAAGACCTTGACCGGCGGACCGCCGCGCCACGCGGCCTGCAGGCAGATGGGAATCAGGTGCGACTCCGGCGCGTGGTCCTCGCCGCAACGCGGCGTGCCGCCGGCGGCATTGAAGTAGCGCAGCGTGACGTACGACAGCGCACCGGTGAGCGCGGTCCAGTTGATCAGGCGCTCGGCGGCGAGCTTGGAATCGCCGTAGGGGTTCACGGGGCGGTCGGCCTGGTCCTCGGTGATCGGGACGCTGAGCGGATGCCCGTAGGTGGCGGCGGTCGAGGAGAAGACGATCTTCCCGACGCCTGCCTTCCCCATCGCCTGCAGCAGCGCGGTGGTGGCGGTGACGTTCGAGTGGAAGTAGCGCACTGGCTCGCGCATCGACTCTTCGACCAGACTCTCGGCGGCGAGGTGGATGACGCCGTCGCAACCCGCGAGCAGCGGGAGCAGCGCGGGTTCGTCGCGGATGTCGACGATGTGCAGGGGCTGGCCCGCCGGCACCGCGTCGGGATGGCCCTTGGACAGGTCGTCGACGATCACCACCTCGGTGCCGCGCGCCAGCAGCTGCTCGACCACCACGCTGCCGATGTAGCCGGCGCCCCCGGTCACCAAAACCCGCATGTGCCTCTCCTTCGTAGACGTGCCGATGCCGTCCGAGCCGGTATCGGCATCCCGTGGCACGCGCGCCAGTGGCGCAGGTCCCGCCGATGTCCGCGCCGCCGCGAGGGCTGGCGGATCGCCGCCGAGTACATATAATGAAGCTCCCCGCTCCCGCGGCGCCCGTTGGACCCGGGTGCCCGCGTGTGCCCTGGGACCAGACGACTCGGAGACTGTATGCCAGAACGGATCGACAACCTTAGGAATTCTCCCGGGGGGGATCAAGGGAAAAGCCCGGACACGGCCCGCCACCTGGCGCTGGCGGCGGTCGCCGCGCTCGCCCTGGCAGGGTGCGTGAACTCCAATCTCCTCGATCCCCCGGTGCTGTTCACCAAGACGGCCGCGACCACGCTTCCCCTCGAGTGCGGGGGCGGCAAGGGCGAACTCCCGACCCAGCTGGTCATGTGCGGCGACGTGAACACCACCACTGCCACCCCGATCACGCTGACCATCTATTCGCCGTTCGTCCCGGCGAACGGTGCGGATTCGCTCGCCTTCGCGCTGCGCGTCGTCAACCCGCGCGGCGACGTCGTGCGCACGGTGGCCGGCAAGCGCGCCACGCCGGGATACATCACCGAGGTGTGGGATCTGCGCAACGATGCACGGCAGTTCGTGCTCTCGGGCGACTACCGGCTCTACGTGACGATGTCCACCCAGACGCTCTCGGGCGATGTGAGCGTGTACCGATGAGGGGGCGCGGGATGCCGGGGATTCCGGGACGACGGATGGTGGCGCTGTGCGCGGTGGGATGCGGGCTGCTGGCCGCCCCGGCGGCGGTGCGCGCCGAAACGCTGCGGGTCGCCTACGTGCATCCGCGCGGCTTCTACGACAAGGCCGTGCTCGGCCGGCTCGAGGCGCCGATGCCGCTGCGCGAGGTGAAGGGCCTCGCCGTGGCCGGCGAGTTGTACTCCGCCTCGCAGGACCAGGTGAGTTCCACGACGCTCTCGTTCTACGTGATGTTGCGGCACTATTCCTTTCCCACCGCGATGCTCAGCCCCTTCGTCGGCGTGGGCGCCGGGATTCACGCGATTCGCAGCCGTCGTCCCATCGCGGGGATCGGCACGCTCACCGGAACCGAGAGCGCCGTGAAAGGCCACTTCTGGACGGGCGTGCGCGGTCCGTCGCTGATGGGCGTGCGGCCGTTTCTCGAGACGCGCTGGACGGTGCCCAGCAAGTACGTGTTCGACTACGTGGCGGTCGGGGCCGGACTCTAGCGGTCGCCGGCATCTGCCACACAGCACGTGCCCGGGAGCGCTGTCGGCTCCCGGGCGCGTCGAGTGTGGCGACGAGGACGGCGAGCGCTACACGCCGATCCAGTAGGTGGCCTTCACCACAAACACGTTGTCCGACCCGGTGTGGGCGAGCGCCGAGAAGTCGCGGTTGAAGGAGAAGTCCCCGAACGACGCGAAGTTTTCGCGGGTCTGCTGCCACACGAAGTAGAGCGTCGAGCCCGGCTTGTACTCCCACCGCACGACCGCATTACCGAGCAGCGAGCGGAAGTTGAAATCGGGATCGGCCACCGTGAACCTGCGGCCGTTGCCGGGATCCATCGTGTAGACGCCGTCGGCCAGCGTCACCGTGCCGCGATCGCGGCCGAGGATCGCGTACCCCAGGTGATGGGCGTCGTACATGTCCTTGAAGTCTCTGTAGTGCCCGCTGGCCACCAGCGGCTGCACGTAGAGCTGCACGCTGAGCCGGGGAGTGAAAGTGGCGTCCATGCGCGTCACCAGCGAGAGCGACCGCTGGTCGAGCGCGGAGACGATGTAGCGGGTGCCGTACGCTGCGTCGGGATCGGCGACGTGGCGGACGAACTGGAAGAGACTATGCGACTCGGCGTACTCCGGCTCGAAGCTGAATCGCAGGGCCGGGCTGGGCCGGAAGGAGGCGGCCACGCTGCTGAACTGTCCCCACCCGCCCAGGTCGTTCGCCGAGTGCGAGTACGTCGGCGCCAGCGACCACGTCGTGCGGCTGTCGGTGGTGACCGTCAGGTCCCAGGAGGTGATGTTGGGCAGCAGGGTCGCTGGGCCGCCGCGGGTGAGCTTGTTGTCGAAGGCGCGATGGTTGTACGTGTAGCTGCCGGAGACCTGCCAGTAGTTGGCGAGGGTCGCGTTGCCGCCGGTAGCGTAGGAATCGAAGATGGACTTGCCGGAGTAGTCCCAGACCCGGTTGTGGAAGGGGAAGATCGTGCAGCTGCGCAGGAGGCGGTGCGGCGTGTTCTGGGTGTACAGGATGATCGGCGACAGCGCGCGGTAGTCCGCCTGCGTGTGGAACCCGAGGTCGTTGAACTCCAGGCCCGGGCTCTTGCCGCCGAAGGCCAGCGACGCCAGCCAGTGCTTGCCGCCCTGCTTGGTCACCGACGACTCCCATCCGTACCCGCTGAGCGAGGTGCGCGTGGGATCGTACACTGCGTAGGACTCGTGGTCGACGCGGTTGTAGTAGCGTAGCGGCGAGCGCTGCGCCGCGGCGATCACCGGCGCGGAGCCGTTGATCTGCGTCGCGACGAACGCTGCGTCCACGGCGTAGTCGCGCTTGTGCCACGCGTGGTTCAGGTCGAGGCCGAGGAGATACGCGCTCGAGCGATACAGCGCCGCCACGGCCGGCTCCGGCAGCGCGCGCTGCACGCCGGTGAACAGGCCGCCGATGGCGGTGTCGCCGCCGAGCATCTCGCGCGCCACACGGGTCACGGCGAAATGCGTGAAGGGTTCGACCGTCTCCTGCGCGCGCGGGCTGCCCGGCGCGACGAGGACATCGGCCCGCTCGCGCGCGGTGATCGCGTCGAGGGCTCCCACCGCCCACCCGTCGCGCGTCCGCCCGGTGACCTTGGCGGCGCCGAGGATGGTGGTCTCGCCCGGCGCGTCGGCATCCGCGTAGCCGCGCAGCACGCGGCTCGGCGCGCGGCCGATGCGGCGCGAGTGGAACACGCGCAACAGGCCGTAGTTGTTCATCGCGCGCGACTGCCCGAAGGCGAGGAGGTCGGCGCCCTCGACGAAGAAGCTGCGCTTCTCCGGATAGAACGTTTCCGAGGTGGTCAGATTCACCGAGGCGGGATCGACCTCGACCTGCCCAAAGTCGGGATTCACGCTGGCGTCGAGTGTGAGCGCGCTGGACAGGCCGTACTTCAGGTCCGCGCCCACCGCGACGGTCTGCGCGGCCGGCTGGAGCGGGCGCTCATCGGCGCCCTGCAGGGACGCACTGCGCGCCTGGACGTAGGGCCGCAGCTCGAGGCGCCGGGCCGCCGCGATGTCGCCCACCCCGCGCAGCGTGCCGTAGCGCGCCACGCCGCCGGTCTCGCTCTTGGGCGTGAAGGCAAACCAGTCGATCTCGCCGGTGCGGAAGGTGAAGCGGGCGACCTGGAACCCCCAGTCGCCGCCGGAGTGCGGCGTGTAGCGCAGCTGGTTCAGCGGGATGCGCATCTCCGCAGTCCATCCCAGCGAGTCGATGTGCGCCGCGGCCGACCAGACGGGGTCCCACGAGGCGTCCTCGTTGCCGCTGGCGCCGATCAGCCCGTCGTAGATCGCGCCGCCGGGATTCACGCGGAAGTGCGCACCGGTGCGGTGATTGTGATAGCCATCGAACATCACCTCGAAGCGGTCGGTGCTGACCGCGTTGTCGCGCCGCGAGAGTCGCGTGCGGAGCTTCTCCGGCTCGCTGTCGAACATGCGGGCGCCCACGTACAGTGCGTCGTCGCCGAGCAGCACGCGCACCTCTGTCCGCTGGCTGGCCGGCTGGCCCTCGTGCGGATCGCTCTGCAGGAAGTCGGTGAAGGGCGTGGCCTGTTGCCACTGGGGATCGGTGAGCCGCCCGTCGATGCGGGGGGCGGAGGTAATCGGCGCGGCGGTGATGGACGGCGGCAGGCCGGAAGCGGCGAGAGCGAGGGGGGCGCGCAACAGGGCAACGAAGCCCAGCAACGCGAGCGGACGAGACGACGGTGCGCGCATGCGGGTTCTCCCGGTGAGGCACGAGGGAGCCACGCGGCAGAGGCGTGGCCGCACGGCGGGACTCCAAGTTGGAACCGGGTCTGTGACGCGTGACGCGCGGCTCAGGGTGCCCGGCGGGATTTCTTGGTCGCGAGACGCGGCGCGCCGACGGCGGGCGCGCGGGTCAGCGCGGCCACCGCGGCGCCGGTGGAGCGCGGCGGCGCGGTGCGCGGCGGCGGCACCAGGCTACCCCGCGCCACGGCCTCGGCCAGCGCCGCGCCGGTCAGCGACCCCGGGGTGGCGGCGATGGTCTCCGGCGTGCCCTGCGCGACCACGCGTCCTCCCCCGTCCCCGCCCTCGGGCCCCATGTCGATGACCCAGTCAGCGGACCATATCACGTCGAGGTTGTGTTCGATCACCCACACGCTCGCGCCGCGCTCGGTCACCAGTTCGAACAGCAGTTCGAGGAGCCGTTGCACGTCGGCCGCGTGGAGGCCGACGGTGGGTTCGTCCAAGATGTACAGCGCGCCCGGCTTGCCGCCCTCGAGCAGTTCGCGAGCGATCTTCAGCCGCTGTGCCTCGCCGCCGGAGAGCGTGGTCGAGGACTGGCCCAGCGCCAGGTAGCCGAGGCCGACGCGCTGCAGGATCCACAGCTTGTGCGCCAGCCGCGGCGTGCGCGCGAAGAACGTCAGTGCCTCGTCGACGGTCAGGGCGAGCACCTCGTCGATCGACGTGCCCTGGTAGCGCACGCCGCGCGCCTCGGCGCGGAAGCGGGTGCCGCCGCACACGCCGCATTCGACGGTGACATCGGCCAGCCAGTACATCTCGATGCGCTCGATGCCCTCGCCCTCGCAGGTGTCGCAGCGGCCGCCGGGGATGTTGAAGGAGAAGCTGCCGGCGGTGAAGCCGCGGCGGCGCGCTTCCGGTTCGGCGCCGAAGAGCGCACGGATGTCGGTGTAGGCGCCGCAGAACGTCGCGGGATTCGAGCGCGGCGAGCGGCCGATCGGCGACTGGTCGACGAGCACGACCGCGCGCAGCGCGTCGGCGCCGCGAACCTCGGCGACGCCTTCGTCGCCGGGGGCGTCGTCGCCCGCGGCGTCGGCGGCCGTGTTGTCGGGGGGTGGTTCTGCGGCCGCCCCGGGCGCCGCGCAGGCGCGCTGCAGGCGCGGCGTGAGCAACTCGCGCACCAGCGTCGACTTGCCCGATCCCGAGACGCCGGTCACGCACAGGAACACGCCCAGCGGGAAGTCCACATCGACGCCGTGCAGGTTGTGCAGCGTCGCGCCGCGCACCGCGACGCGCGACGCGCCGGGCGCCACGCGCGGCCCCGGACGCGAGACCCGCCGGTCGCCGCGCACGTAGGCGGCGGTGAGCGAGTCCGGATGCGCGCGCAGACCCTCG
>JBKJUD010000463.1:0-4091 GCA_046590735.1 Candidatus Eiseniibacteriota bacterium
CGCCGAGCACCAGCATCTGGTTGACCGACTCGGAGGTCTTGAACCGCGCTTCCACCGCCTGCGGCGCCACGTTCTTTCCGGTCGAGAGGACGAGGATGTCCTTCTTGCGATCGGTGATGGTGAGAAAGCCGTCGGCGGAGATCACGCCGATGTCACCGGTGTGGAACCAGCCGTCGGCATCGATCGCCTCCGCGGTGGCCTCGGGCTTCTTCCAGTAGCCCTTCATGATGTTGGGTCCCTTGGCGAGGATCTCGCCATCGTCCGCGATGCGCAGCTCCACGCCCGGCAGCGCCCGGCCCACAGTGCCGTAGCGGCGATGCTCGAATGTGTTGATCGCCAGCACCGGCGAGGTCTCGGTGAGGCCGTAGCCCTCGAGCACCACCAGCCCGATCGCCTCGAAGAATTCGCCGATTTCCTTGGAGAGCGGCGCACCGCCGGAGACCACCAGCCGCAATCGGCCGCCGGTTTTCTGCCGGATCTTCCCGAACACCAGCTTGTTGGCCAGCGCGTAGGCGAAACCGCCCGCGCGCGCGTCGCCGTGGCACTTCTTCCCCACGCTCAGTGCCCAGGTGAAGATGCCCTGCTTGAGCGCGCTTTCCGAGCGGATGGTGTCCACCACGCGGGCGTTGATCTTCTCGAGCACGCGCGGCACCGCGAACAGCACCGTCGGCTTGACCTCCATCATGTTCGCGCCGAGCAGGTCCACGCTCTCGGCGAAGGCCACCGCGGCGTGCGCGGCCAGCATGACGTAGTAGTCGCCGGTGCGCTCGAGGATGTGCGAGAGCGGCAGGAACGACAGCGAGGAGTCGGTGGGCTGCACCTGGATCACGCTCATGCCCGCGGTGACGTTCGAGGTGAGGTTGGCGTGCGTCAGCATGGCGCCCTTCTCCACGCCGGTGGTGCCGGAGGTGTAGATCAGCGTGGCGAGGTCGTCGGGCTGGACGCGCGCGGCGAGTTCGCCGTGGAGTGCGGGCTGCGCGTCGCGGAGGGCGCGGCCGCGCTGCAGGAACGCGTCGATGGTGACGACGTTTCCCGCGCCGCGCGCGGCGTCGGGGTCGCAGACGATGACGTGCACCAGGTCCGGGAGCTGCGCGCGCACCTCCTGCACCTTGGCGAGTTGCTCCGCGGTCGAACAGACAATCGCCTTGGCGCCGCTGTCGAGCAGCAGCGCCTGCACACGGTTCGCCGGGTACGTCGCGTAGATCGGCGAACTGGCCAGCCCGATGGCGACCGCGCCCATGTCGGTCCAGAACCACTCCGGGCGATTCTCGCTGAGGATCGCGACCCGGTCGCCCTTCGCCAGGCCGCCGTCATGCAGGGCCAGCCCCATCGCCTCGACCCGCTCGATCAGGTCGGCGTACGAGGTCTCGCGCCACTGGCCGTCGATCTTGGCCACATACGCCGTCTTGCCGTCGCGGGCCGAACCGCCCGCCAGACACACATCGTACAGGGTACCGATACGTTCCATCGGATTCGTCCTCCGCGCCATGCTGACCGTGAGTCGGCCGGAGAATAGCCGAAAGTCCCAGCCCTGTCGCGCGAGGCGCACCGGCGCCGCGGGCCCCCCCAGGGGCGCCGGCAGGGGCGGGGCCGTCCCCGGTAGCTATCGCCCTCCGCTCGACATGTGCGAGGGTCGTCTCGGATCAACCAGGTCGCGATCGACTACATCACGGATCCGCTCTTCAACCCGTACTTCCTGACCGCGCACAAATTTCTCTTCGTCGAATCGAACATCGCCCCTCCTGGGGGGCACACCGTCGGCACGCACGGCGAGCCTCGGCCTCACCGCGGCGGACCTGAATGGCAACGCCTCGCACGACATCTTCCTGCCGGGTGCGGCCGGCTTCGACCCGGGGGACTTCGATGGATCCGGGAACCTCAGGTCGCTCGCGGGGCGCTCCGACGTGTGCGTGGCCGCGCCTCCCGCAACGGGGGGCACCGTCAAGGCGGGCTACCGCCGCGGATCCGGTCCCCGTACCGGCACGGCCGCATCGCGTGCACCCCGCGAGGCGCGCCGTGCGACGGACGGCCAATACCCCGCACGTCCGCTAGTGGTGGACCACCTTCGCCAGTTCCGCGTTCAGCACCGGCATGATCTCGAACAGGTCACCGAGCACCGCATATGTGGCCTTCTTGACCATCGGGCACTCCGCATCCTTGTTGATGGCGACGATGACCTTGCTGCCGGACATGCCGGCGAGGTGCTGGATGGCGCCGCTGATGCCCACCGCGATGTACAACGTCGGCGACACCAGCTTGCCGGTGAGGCCCACCTGGTCGCGGTGCGGGCGGTAGCCGGCGTCGACCGCGGCGCGTGAGGCGCCCACGGCGGCGCCCAGGATCTTCGCGGTTTCCTCGAGCGCGGCGAACGCCTCGGCGCTCTTGAGCGAGCGCCCGCCACTGACGATGATGTCAGCTTCCGCGACATCGAGCAGGTCGTGGCTGGCCTGGGCGACCGCGGTCGTCCGCACGCGGAGGTCGCTCTCCGTGAACGCCGGCGTCTTCGTCTCGGGCGCCGCCGCCGCGGGCGCATCGAGCTTCTTCGCGCCGAAGACCTTGGGCCGCAGGCCGCCGACCACCACCGCGGTCGTCGCCGTCTGGGTCGCCACCGCCTTGCCGGCGTACACCGGGCGGCTGAACAGGACGCGAGCCCCGTCGACCTTCACCGCTGTGGCGTCGCTGATGCACGCGGCATCGAGCAGCGCTGCGACGCGCGGCAGCAGATCCTTGCCCATCGCCGTGGCGCTGCCGAGCACCACGGTGGCCCCGGTGTCCGCCGCGACGGACACGAGGCACCGCGCGTACGCGGCCGGGGCGTACAGATCGAGATCCGCGCTGTCGCACACCACCACGCGGTCGGCCCCATAGGCGCCGAGTTCGCCGGCGAGCGCGGCCACGCCGCCGCCGATCACCACCGCGACCAGCGAGGCCCCGAGGTCCGTGGCCACGCCGCGCGCCACCGTCACCGCTTCGAACGCCGAGGCCCGGAATGCACCGGAGCGTTGCTCGGCAAACACCACCACTGTCTGGCTCATGTGCGTCTCCGTCTCCCGATCCGGTTAGATGACCTTGGCCTCTTCGCGCAGCAGGCGGACCAGTTCGGGCACCGCGGCGGCGCCTTCCCCGACGATCCGCCCGGGCGGACGCTCCGGCGGGAAGGCCAGCGAGACGAGTTCCAGTTCGGCGGCGAGCGCGGCCGGCGTGCGTTCCTCGACCGGCTTCTTCTTCGCGGCCATGATCCCCTTGAGCGACGCGTAGCGCGGCTCGTTCAGACCCTTGTGGCAGGTGAAGGCGGCCGGAAGCGGCGTCGTGCCGGCCTCCACGCCGCCCTCGATCGGGCGCTCGAATGTGGCGGTCGCGCCGTCGATCGCGAGCTTGGTGATGGTCGTCGCGCACGGCAGGTCGAGCAGCGTGGCGACCATCGGGCCGACTTGTGCGTTGTCGTCGTCGACGCTGCGGCTGCCGAACAGCAGCACGTCGCACGGCAGCTCGCGGATCACCGCGGCGAGCGCCTTGGCGACGCCGAGCCCGCGGCTGAACCCGGCGTCGCCCTTGAGCAGGATCGCCTTGTCGGCGCCCATCGCCAGCGCCGTGCGCAGGGCGGCGGCCGCGGCATCGGGGCCGAGGGTCACCACGGTGACTTCCCCCTCGCCCGCCTTCTCCTTCAACTGCAGCGCGGCCTCGACAGCGAATTCGTCGTAGGGATTGAGCACCCACTTGATGCCGGCCGGTTCGATGCTCTTGCCGTCGCCGGCGATCTTGATGACCGTCTCGGTGTCGGGCACGTGCTTGACGCACACCACGATGTTCACGGGTTCGTCCTTCACTGGGGGGCGGCGCCTTGCAGGGGCGCGATGGAGGACCGCTCGCCGGGCGGCCTGCGCCGCCCCGCGGTCCACGGAATGGCGGGCAGGATAGCGGAAAAACGCCGGACCGTCCCGATCCACTGAGGCCTGGAGGGTGCCGCACGATCCCAGCGCCCCAGACCGCAGTCCCGCCGTGACGCGCTCTGGTCGCCCCGTCCTCGCCGGACGCACCGGTATTTCCCTGGTTCGCGTCGCTGGCGGTCCGGCGTTCGTCACGGAGAGACA
>JBKJUD010000044.1:0-2746 GCA_046590735.1 Candidatus Eiseniibacteriota bacterium
CCGCGAGCCGCTGACGGGCGGCACCGCCGATGGTGAGGAACGAACCGCTGACATAGATCACGCTACCGTTGACGGCGAGCGCGCCGACGGCGGCGCTGGCGTTCGGATTCCATGGCGCCACGGCGCCCGTGACCGCGTCCAAGGCCGCGATGCGGTTGCGCGCCTGGCCGCCGATGCTGCTGAACTCGCCGCCCACGTAGAGCAGACCGTTCGCCAAGGCCAGGGCATTGACGGACGGAGTTCCCACGCCGCTCACGCCGGGATTCCAGTCGATCACACGATGATCGGCGCCGATGTGGGCCAGGTTCTGCCGCTCGAGGCCCCCGACATGCGTGAAGGTGCCGCCGAGGAACCATCCGCCGCCGCCGTCGGAGACGATGGCGAAGACCATACCCGCGACCTCCGGAAGCCCGATCAGGGCCGCGCTCATGCTGTCGACCTGGACGGCGCCACCGACCGGCCGCCCGACCTCCGTGAACTCGCCGCCAAGATAGAGCGTGTTGCCCGAGACGGTCGTGCCGTAGACCGTGCCGTCGACGGCGCTGCCTCCCGCGCAGGCGTAGGTAGCGGGCGTGTCGTCGTTGCGGATGGTGACCGTGGCGGGGGTCGTCGGGACGGTCGCCTCGAGATTGTCGACGAGCGACACCGTGAAGGTCTCGTCGGACTCGACGTCGGCATCGCCGTTGACCGGGATCAGCGCCTGAGCGGCGGTCTGGCCGGGTGCGAAGGTGACGACGCCGGAGGCGGGCTGGTAGTCGCCCTGCGCCGCGCTCGCGGTCCCATCGGCGCTCGAGTACCCGACCCGGATGCTCGTCCACGGCACAGGCGCGGACAGCGTGACCGGGACCGCGACGTTCTGGGCGCCCGAGGAGCCCTCCGCGATGGAGGCGTTCGAGATCGATGCCCCGACCGCCGCGATCTCGACCAGGTTCTGGTGCGGCTCGCCCGAGTATGTCCCGAAGGTGCCACCGGCGAAGACGCGTCCCTGGCCGGCGGTCAGGTGGTTGACAGCGAAGGAGCCCGTGGCGCCATAGGGGAACCAACTCGTCGCCAGTCCGGTGGTCACGCTCAGCTCCGCGAGACCGGCACGGGCGGCGCCGCCGATGTTGGTGAACTGGCCGCCCGCGAACAGCCGCCCATTGGCAATCCCGATCGACATGACCGTGAAATCTGCGCCAGGGTCCCAGGAGGTGGCCGCCCCCGTCGCCGGATTCAGCGCTGCCAGGTCATTGCGGGTCGCGCCCCCCATGCTCGAGAAGTTGCCGCCCACGTAGACCGTGCCGGCATGGACGGCAACCGCCTGCACCCCTCCGAACAGGCCGATGCCGTTGGGATTGAAGCCGTTCACCGCGCCGGTGGTTGCGTCCATCCCCGCTACCATATTCCGCGTCGTCCCGTTGACGGTGCCGAAGCTGCCGCCCGCGTACACGACGCCGCCGTCGATGGCAAGGGCTCGGACGGTATTGTTCGCATAAGCGACGAACCCCGTAGCCAGGCCGGACGTCAGGTCGACGGCGCCGAGCCAGTCGCGGAACTTGCCGCCGAGGACGTCGAAGTTGCCGCCGACGTACATGGTGTTGCCGCTGGCCGCAAGAGCGTAGACACGATAGTTCGCGCCGGGATTCCAACTGGTGGCGAGTCCGCTCGCGGAGTCCACTGCCGCGATGTTGCCGCGTACCTGGCCGCCGATCGACGTGAAGTTGCCCCCCGCATAGACGAGGCCGTTACGGAGCTGGAGCGCATCCACCTCGCCGTTGGGGGCTGGATTCCAGGCCGTCGGACCGCCAGTCCCGAGGTCGAGCGCGGCGAGGTTGCTCCGGGCCGTCGAGTCATAACCGTGCAGCGCACCGGCCGCATAGACAACGCTGCCCTGCGCAGCCACGTCATAGCCCTGCCCGAGGAGCCCGGGGTTCCACGAGGTCGCGAACCCGGTGGCCGTGGACAGTGCTGCGAAACAGTTGCGCGTGAGCCCACCGATGGTGACGAACTGGCCGGCGCCGTAGAGCGTGCTGCCGTCGATTGCCAAGGCGTACACGGGGCCGTTCGCGTTGGGATTCCACGTCAGGACGGCAGCGCTCGTCCGATCCAGCGCGGCGATGCGATTGCGCTGTAGTCCGGCGATGGTCGTGAAGTCGCCCCCGACGTAGACCACACCGGCGTTCACGCACAACGTACGCACCATTCCGTTGACGTCAGTGTTCCATGCCTGGGCGAGGCCCGTGACGGGGTCGAGCGCCGCGACCCGATTGCGGAGCTGGCCGCCGATCGACGTGAAGTATCCGCCGACCCAGACCGTGCCGCCGTCCGTCACGATGGTCCGCACCTCGCTGTTCGCCTGCGCATTCCAGGACGTCGCAAGTCCGGTGCCGGCGTCCAAAGCGGCAATGTAGCTGCGGGACGCCCCGCCGATCGAGGTGAAGCTGCCTCCGGCGTAAACGGTGCTACCACTCACCGCCAGCGTGCGAACCACTCCGCTGGCGTCCGGGTTCCACGCCGTCGCTGCGCCCGTCACGCGATCGATGGCGGCAATGGAGTGTCGCGTCTGTCCACCGGCCGAACTGAACAGGCCGGCGACGTAGACCAGGCCGCCGCTGACGACGATCTCATCCACCTCTTGGTCGGCGCCCGGATTCCACGCTGTGACCTGGTAGTCGGGGCCGATGTGGGCGAGGTTGGCGCGCGGTGCGTTTCCGACGAAGGCAAAGGTGCCGCCCACGAACCATCCCCCCGCGCCGTCAGGGGCGAC
>JBKJUD010000213.1:0-3435 GCA_046590735.1 Candidatus Eiseniibacteriota bacterium
CGTCCTCTCACGATGGCCGGATAGCGGTCCGGGCGGCCGGGGCACCGCTCCGCGCGTCCGAGGCCGAGGCGGGCGGCAGGCGCCGCGCCGCCGCCCGCCTCGCCGCGTGCCGGTCACGCAGGTAGATCACGGGTCCCAGCGCCCACCCCACCAACAGCAGCAGCGTCCCCGGTCCCGGGATGCTGAGCACGCGGAAGTTCGCCATCTGCTTGAGGCCCAGCAGCGGCGGCGAAAACGCCGGCAGAGTGATCGGCGCGCGCGGGTCGAGGTCGTGGCCGTAGTGCCACAGCCAGGTCGCGAAGTCGCGGAACATGTACGCCGCGAAGCCGGTGAAGGCGACCCAGCCGAGGATCGCGATCCAGCGCCGGTTGAACAGCGCGCCCACCAGCGCCGCCACGCCGAACAGCGTCAGCGCCTGCGGCATGTAGGTGAATTCGCGAAAGTCCGCCGGCGAGATCGCGTGCATGCCGACGTAGTGATTCAGCGTGTTGATGCTCTGCAGGTCGCCGCGGATGGTGTTGGCGAAGATCTGCAGCGTGAGCCCTTCGCGATACTGCGGCGCCCACAGCTTCATGATCCAGATGGGCAGCACCGGCAGGAAGAACACGGGCAGCAGCACCAGCGCGGCCAGCAGGATCAGCGTGCGGTCGCTGCGCGCAAAACGTCCTGTCAGGTAGCGGCTCATCGTCGTCCTTTCCTCTGCGTGCAAACTGCCCCTGTGGCGCCGGCCCGCGCCTGAGGCACGGACCGGCGGCGAGGGTGACGCGAGTTATCGCCCGCTGCCGCGTGCGGCCACGGCGTTCGCGTCCGTCCGGCGCGACATCAGCGAGCGCACCGCGGCGATCGACTTGCCGTCAGGCGTCTGCACCCGCGCGATTCCCGCCGCGGTGGGCGACACCTCGATGTAGCCCTGCATCTCCTGGTGCAGCGCGCTGCAGAAATTCGAGCAGTAGAACGGCTCGATCCCGGCCTTCGCTGCGACCCACTTCAGTGTCTTGGTTTCGCCGGGCTCCACCTGCATGTCCTGGCTGGACCACAGCAGTCCGAAGCCATGCGTGATGTCCTCGTCCTGCTCGACGTTGGTGACGTGGAAGTACACCGTGTCGCCCTGCGCCACGTGGATGATGCCGGGCGTGAAGTGCGAGCGGATCGCCAGCACGTAGGCGTCGACGCGGCGGCCCTTGCGCACGACCTTCGCGTCCTCAGGACGCTTCGTCGCCCACGGGTTCGCGTTCGCCGCGAGGTCGTAGATCTTCAGCGGGTGCAGCTTGTCCGCCTTGATGATCTGGGCGTAGTGCGGCTCGGGGTAGGTGGGGAAGTCGTAGAGCAACTGCATCTTCGGCCCGTCGATCCCGATCAGCTGCGCGCCCTCGGGGTGCGAGGGGCCGACCGGCAGATAGCGGTCCTTGGAGATCTTGTCGAGCGCGACCAGGTAGTCGCCGTTGGGATGTCGGGTGTCGCCGCCGCTCGCGGCGAGGTGGCCGATCGAGTAGTAGACGTCGATCTTGTCGACCACGTCCCACGGCTTGCCCACCTTCCACTTCGCCACCTGCGAGTCCAGGAACAGCGAGGTGTACGCGTAGCCCTTGCCGTCGAACTGCGTGTGCAGCGGCCCGAGGCCCACCGGCACGCGGGCTTCCAGGACGTCCTCGTAGCGCAGCACCGGGATGCCCGCGCGGTCGCCGTCGTATTTCTTGCCGGCGATCGCCTGCGTCATCTTCGCGTAGCTCAGAACCGTGACCTCGGCCTGCAGCTTGCCGCTGGCGCAGATGTACTCGCCCGTCGGCGTCACGTCGGCGCCGTGCGGGCTCTTGGGCACCGGGATCAGGAACATGCATCCCGGCACCTTCGCCGGGTCGATGACCGGGGCGCCGTTGATCTTCTCGAACGTGCCGGCGTCCACCGCGGCCTGCGCCACCTTCCAGTTCACCGCGGCGATGAAGTCGTACTCGTGCTGCGAGGCTTTGACCTCCAGCGAGTCATGCGCCGCCTCGCTGTTGTAGCAGGAGAAGAACACCCAGTCGTGACTGGGACCCTTGCCGGCGTCGGCGATGTCCCAGTCGAAGGGCGGAGTCTTGATCTCGAAGCCGAGCGACATCTTGCCGGACGTCGGGTCCACCTTCACGCCGGCGATCACTCCGTGGAAGTTCTGCTTGTAGGTCTCGATCTTGACCACCTGGTCCCCCAGCGGCGTCGAGAAGCGCGACGCGGCAAACACGTACTCGGTGTTTTCCGACGGGAACGGGCATGCGTGCGCCGCCGACAGGTTGGGGATCGGCCCGAAGATCTCGCGGGTCTCGAAGTCGGCCAGGTCGACGCGGGCGATGCGCGCGTTGGGCATGTCGTTGATGAACAGCCAGCGCCCGTCGTAGTCGCCGTTGGTCTCGGAGAGTCCCGGGTGGTGGGCGTCGCCCCAGGTGAAGCCGCCGAGCATCGCCTTGGAGTCCTCGTCGACGCCGTACCCCTTGGCGGGCTCGGGCGTGAACACCGGGATGGTGGTGATGTGGCGGCAGGACGGCAGACCGTAGACCCAGATCTGTCCCGAGTGGCCGCCGGAGAGGAATGCATAGTAGGTGTCGTGTTCGCCGGGCTTCACGTAGGTGCGACGTGCGGCGTCGGCGGTCAGGCCGGCGGCGCCGCCCTTGTTCAGGCCCGCGCAGCCGCCCGCGTGCAGGCCCGCCCAGACGAGGCCGGTGAACAGCAGGGCCCCAATCATCCATCGCTTCATGACGTCCTCCGAGAAACGGGAAGAGCGATGCGCCGCGCGGTTAGTGCGCGGCGCCGAGAGTCTTGTCCTGCAGGCGCATGTAGTCGATCAGCTGTGCCACTTCGTCCGGCGTCAGGTGCAGGTTCGGCATCTGCGTCGGGTATTCGGCGAGCAATTGACGGGCGATCGGGTCGGTCTTCTGCATCACGTCCGGCTCGCTGATCCAGTGGCGCAGCCACTCCTCGGTCCGCCGTGTGGTGACGCCCTGGAGGTCCGGGCCCGCCATGCGCTGGCCGAAGCCGTGGCAGGCAGTGCAGCCCTTCTCGCTGAACAGTTCCTTGCCCTCGTGCGCACGGTCGGCGTCGGGCGCGACGGAGCTGGCGCGGGGGCCGGTGTCATAGTTGGCGGGCGCGGTCGACGAGGCGCCGGCGCCGGCATGCTCGCCGCCGTCGTCGGTGTCCGAGCGGCTGCCGCAGCCACCCACGGCGAGCGTGAGGGCGCAAAGCCCGGCGGCGATGAGAAGGCCTGCGGTGCGCACGGTCATCGGGTTCTCCTTCGATCGAGGTGGCGCGGATTCGTGTGACGTGACGCGTGTCCGGTCGAGGGTGACTCCGCCCGGCGCAACTCCATGGCTGCGAATTCAGGATCGTCCCGACGCGCGGTGCCTGCTATGGGCCAAGCGGATGATGCACGTCGGGACCACCTGCCTCTCGCGTGGCGTGGCAGAC
>JBKJUD010000194.1:0-12476 GCA_046590735.1 Candidatus Eiseniibacteriota bacterium
CTGGCCGGTACCCCACCCCGGGTCGGGCACGCGTCGGGGTCCCTCCTGCGGCGCCCCTCAGAATGCGGGCGCGCGACTCTTCCAAGGAGAGACGACGAATGCGTCACATGACACGCCTATTGGCCACGGCGCTGACCGCTGCGGCCCTCTTGGTGGCCCTCCAGCAGGCGAGCCTCGCCCAGGGCTCCGGCGGCGACGTGCGCCCGACCGGCAAGGGCGGTGGGATCCTGCCCCAGGAATCCATCGGCGGCCCGCAGCCGGGCGTGGGTTCAGCCCCCAACGCCTCGAACAAGCTCACCTACCACGGCGGCCCGATCATGACCGGCGGGGTCACCCTCTACTACATCTGGTACGGCAGTTGGTCGGGCAACTCGGCCAACACCATCCTCCAGGACTTCGCCGCCAACATCGGCGGGTCGCCGTACTGGGCGATCAACACCAACTACTACAACTCGTCGAACGCCAAGGTGACCAGCGTGGTCACCTACGGCGGCAGCACGACGGACAACTACTCGCAGGGCACCAACCTCTCGGACACCGGCGTGTTCAACGTCGTCAACTCCGCGATCACCAGCGGGCGGCTGCCGAAGAACACCAGCGGCATCTATTTCGTGCTGACCTCGCAGGACGTCAACGAGACCAGCGGGTTCTGCACCAGCTACTGTGGCTGGCACACCTACGGCACGGTGAGCGGGAGCACGATCAAGTACTCGTTCGTGGGGGATGCGGCGCGCTGCTTGAGCGCCTGCGCCTTCCAGTCGACGGTGAGTCCCAACGCCAATCCGGGCGCCGATGCCATGGTCTCGATCATTGCCCACGAGGCCGAGGAAGCCGCCACCGACCCGCAGCTCAATGCCTGGTACGACCGACTCGGCCAAGAGAACGCGGACAAGTGCGCCTGGACGTTCGGGACGACCTACACCACCGGCAACGGGTCGCTCGCGAACATGAAACTGGGTGCCCGCGACTACCTCGTCCAGCAGAACTGGTCGATGCCGCCGGGCAAGCCGCAGGTCTGCGCGCTGCGCTTCCCGTAGCCCGCCGCAACACATCGTGTATCGTGTCCTGCCCCTCGTGCCTCACGGCGCGGGGGGCAGGTTCGGCTTGGGGCCCCGCAAAGGAGGGAGGACGCGGTCATGGCATTGCCGGAACATCTCGCCGCGCTCGCCCGCGAATGCGAGATCACCGCCTATCGCTCGTCGGGGCCTGGCGGCCAGAAGAAGAACGTCACCGAGTCGAGCGTGCGCGTCGTGCACCTGCCCTCGGGCATCACCCGCATCGCCACCGAGAGCCGGTCGCAACTGCGCAACCGTGAGCTGGCGCTCGAGCGCGTGTGGGACGAGTTGCAGCGCCGCGCGACCCCGCGCAAGCCGCGCCGCGCGACCCGTCCGTCGAAGGGCGCGGTGGAGGAACGCCTGACCGAGAAGCGCAAGGTCGCGCAGGTGAAGCGCACCCGGCGGCTGCCGCCGTCGCCCGACGACTAGCGGCGCGACGGCAGCGGCTTCATGGTCGCCGGGTCACGCAGCGGCACGTAGGTGATGCGGCCGCCAGCGAGTTTCTCGATCGAGACGTCGTGCTTGGGGTCGCCGAGGAGGATGTCGGCCTTGTTGCCCACCAGCAGCACGGCGAAGCGCTCCGGGGTGATCACGCGACGCGCGACGCGCTGCACGTCCGCCTTGGTGACCGCGTTCACCCGTTCGCGATAGCGCGCAAAGTACTCGGGATCGCGCGCGTAGCGGCCGCTGAACTCCTCGCCGGCCAGCGCCCCCGCAATCTGCGCGGCGGTAGCGAACCGATTGGGATACGCGTCGATGAATCCGCGCTTGGTGGTTTCGATTTCCTCGTCGGTCACCAGCGAGTCGCGGATGCGCTGCGCTTCCTCCATCGCGATCTGTATCGCGAAGGCCGTGGAGCGCACCTTCGACTGGAACGCGATGCGCCAGGGCTCCGGGTAGAAAATGCCTTCCGACTGCGCGGACCCGGCGCTGTAGGCGAGGCCCTCGTCACTGCGGATCCGGTTGACCAGCCGCGAGGTGAAACCGCCGCCGCCGAGGATGTCGTTCATCACCATTTCGGCGAAGTAGTCGGGATCGTCGCGCTGCAGGCCGCGCACGGCGAGCGTGACCCGCGCCTGGTTGACGTCCTTGTCGACCAGATACCAGCCGTGCGCCGCGTCCTGCGTCGGGGCGGGAGGGGTCGGCGGGCGCTCGCCCGGCGTCGGCCAGCCGGCGAGGAACGTCGTGAGCTTCTTCGTCATTGCGGCCTTGTCGAAGTCGCCGCTCACCGCGAACAGGAAGTTTCGCGGCCCGATGTAGCGCGCGCGGTACGCCTCGAAATCTTCGGCGGTGAGCGCGTTGATCGACGCGACCGTGGTGAAGCGGTTCGACCAGTGCTGGTCACCACGCAACAGGATGCCGAACTCGCGTCCCTCGATCGAAGATGATTCGTCATTGCGCGTCTTGATCGCGGCGAGTTCCTGGTCCTTCTGCAGCGCGATGCGATCGGCCTGCCAGCGCGGTGTGGTCAGCGCCTCGCGCAGCAGCGCCAGGCCCTCGTCGATGTCCTGCGCGAGCAGGTTGAGCGAGGCGCCGCCGGAGCCGGTGCTGATGTTGGCGCCGAGGTACGCGACGCGGTCCTCGAACTGCGCCGCGGGGCGCGCCTTCGTGCCGGTCTTCGCCAGCAAGGTGGTGGCGAAGTCGGTGAGACCCTCCTTGCCCGCCGGGTCGAGCGAGCCGTTCGCGCGCCAGATGATCTGCACGTTGATCATCGGCACGCTGTGATCGGGCACCATGTAGGCGACCACGCCGCCGGGCAGCGCGACGCGATAGTCGGCGGCGCGCGGGGGCGTGTAGGTCAGCGGGGGATAGGTGAGCTTGTCGGGGTGGTTCACGATCTGGGCGTGGGCGCCGGCTGCCGGGAGGGCGAGCGCGGCCACGAGCGCCGTCACAACGGCGAGACGCGGTATCGTCACGGTCAGCCTCCTCTACTTCTTGCCGAGCGCGTCGAGCCGCGCCTGGATCTGGGCCTTGAGATAGTCGAGCGCGGGCTTCATCTCCGGCGGCGCCTGGCCGCCCATGGAATCCATGCGCGTCATCATCTGCTGCAGCTTCGCGGGGTCGGTCTCGCTGGTGATCTTGCCGAGCATCTGGGTCACCATGGGACGGGCCTCGGCCGGCAGCGCGGCGAGTGCGGGATCGGCCGGCGCCGTGCCGTCCTTGCGGGTCATGATGCTCACCGCGCGGCGCTCCGGCGTGAAGTACTGCTGCGCGGCACGCTGCACATCGTCGGCGGTGACCGCCTTGATGCGGGCGTCGCGGCGTTCCGCCTCGCGCCAGTCGCCGCTGCCATCGGCCACCGCATAGCGGAACATGATCGCCTGGTTGGAGGTCAGCCCGCGGTAGGTGGAGGTCAGGTAGCGGTTCTTCACCTTCTGCAGTTCCTCCGCGCTGACCGGCGCCTTCTGCAGCTTCTCCAGCTCGCGGTAGATGGCCTGCTCGACCTCCTCGGGCGTGTGCGATTCCTTGGCCTCGCCGGAAATCTGGAAGAAGCCGTCGTACTTGCGGTCCTCGTTGCTGGCGCCCGTGTCGGTGGCGAGTCCCTGGTCGAGGACGATGCTGCGCTGCAAGCGGCCGGTGGCCCCGTTGAGCAGGCCGGAGATCACCTCCAGCGTCGGGCCGTCCTTGTGCAGGTAGGCGACGGTGTGCCAGCGGATGTCCACCGACGGGTTGGCCTCGGCCTCCCCGTGGAAGCGCTTCTCGGCGAGCGAGGGCACCTCGTGGGTGATCATCTCCGGCGCCGGGCGCGCCCCGCGCGGGATGGAGCCGAGATACTTCTTCGCCAGCGCCAGCGCCTGCGCCGGCTCGAAGTCGCCGACCATGACGCACGTCAGGTTCTGCGGCGCGTAGAACAGCGCGTAGTAGTCATCCGCGTCCGCCTTGGTGATCGAGGCGACATCGCTGGGCCAGCCGATCACCGGCCACGAATACGGCGACGAGTCCCAGAACACCGAGTTGAACGACTCGTCGAACTTGCCGGTGGGCGTGGACTCGACACGCATGCGGCGCTCCTCGTACACCACGTCGCGCTCGGAGTAGAACTCGCGGAACACGCGGTTCTGGAGACGGTCGGCCTGCATCCACAGCCAGAGTTCGAGCTTGTTCGCCGGCGTGGTGTCGAAGTAGACCGTCATGTCCTCGGCGGTGAAGGCGTTGGTGCCGACCACGCCGTTCTTCGACATCACGAGGTCGTACTCGTTCTTCACCATGTTGGCGCGCTGCGCGGCCACCAACGAGTCGAAGCGGACCTCGAGGGCCTTCATGCGCGCGGTCTTGTTCTCGGGGCGGGTCATGTCGTCGATGCGCCCGCGGCGCTGCATGTCGCGCAGCACCGACATCTCCATGCGCATCGAGTCCATCACCACTTCCTGCGCGGCGATCAGTTGATCGTCGAGCGCGTAGTTGCGCGTGCCGATGACGTGCGTGCCCTTGAACATCATGTGCTCGAAGAGATGCGAGATGCCGGTGATGCCCGGCCGCTCGTTCACCGAACCGACGTGGGCAATCCAGGCACACGCGACGGTGGGGGCGAGGTGGCGCGGGATCAGCAGCACCCGCATGCCGTTGCCGAGGATGTGCTCCTCGACGGCGGGACCGACGCGCGCCGGCGTGGCGCGGGTCGCGGTCCTGGCGGCGGCGGGGCCGGGGAGCAGCGCCGGGGCGACGAGCCCGAGGAACAGCGCAGCCGCGCCGAACAGGGCGCGCGCCGCGGGTGGAGAGCGGAACATGGCAGACTCCTTCGTGGTCGGGCCAGCAGGGGGTCGCGCGCCGAAATACCGGATGCAGGAAACGAAAGGGCTGAGCGGCATGCAAGACGAGCGCGGCGCGACACTAGCAGGAGCGCGGGGGTGCGTCCAGAACCGCCCGGACAGATGCGAACCGGGCGATGACGCGCGAGGCGCCATCGCCCGGGAATGGAACGGCCGCGCCGTGCGGCTATTGCCAGGACAGGTCGTCGATCACGACGATGCACGCCGTGCCGCCGCCCACGCCGACGTCGACGACCGGCTTGGTGAAGGTCACCGCCTGCATGGTGCTGGTCAGACTCAGGCGGTGGATCTCGTTGCCCTGCGAGCCACGCCCGGCCACCGCGACCGTCGCGCCGACGTCCCCGGCGATGTGCAGCGTGAACCCGTTGACCTCGCTGGCGAAGTGCATCTTCTGCGGCAGACGCGGGATGCCGCCGTCGCTCATCGACGCGCCGCAGTTGAAGGCGAGGAAGTTGGGCGGCGAGTATCCAGTGACGCCGAAGCCCCCGCACTCGTTGAGGATCGCCCCGCCGTCGAGCGGCGCGTTGCCCTCGAACGTGAGGCCGCCGTAGCTGCGCAGGGCGACGGTCTCGAGGAACAGGCACGGTGCCGACACGTCATCGAAATTGAGCGACCCGGGCGTGGCGTTGTAGACGTGGGCGTTGCCGATCACCGGTCCAGCCGGGCCTGTCCCCACGCCGTTGCGGGGAGCTGCGGCCACGGCGACGCTGGATGCGAGCAGCAGGCCGACCGAGATGACGGCGATGAGTGAATGACGCATGTGAGCCTCCAGATCGAGAGGTGGTAGAAAGCAGGCAGGTCGAACAACCGAGGGGTACGGCTGCGGGCAAGCTGGTCACAGAGGCGTCCAACTGGCGGCCGAATTCGCAGTCTCCGCCCCCGCGGATCGCAGTGTCAAGTCATCGCATCGCGCGGTTCGGGGAGGGGCGCCTTGACACCGCTCCCGTCTCGTCCGTAGGGTGCCGACCATGCGAGGACAGCGAGGGGCCAAGAGGCCCGGCAGGACAGGGAAGTGGTCCGTCCGGGGCTGGACCGCCGCGGCGATCCTGTGCTTCGTGGGCGCCGCGCACGGCGCGTCGGCGAACTCCGGCTCCGTCGGGGAGTCCTGGGGCGACACCTGGGTCAACGTGACCTTCACCCCGCCGCGTCCGCGCGCCCACGAGCCGATGACCATCGGCATCGAGGTGATCGCCGGGTCGCCGGCGCATCCGGTGGACGTCGGCGTGGTAACGCCGCTGCTCGAACGCGAGGCCGCGTTCAGCCAGATCCAGCGCCAGCCCGCGCCGCACGCCCTGCAGCCCGAGTCCGGCCGGCCGGGCCACTACTCGCTGGTCTTCACGCCTCCGCATAGCGGTCTCTACCGCCTGACCCTCGCGGCCCCGGCGGTGCGCGCCGCACAGCCGGCGCGCATCGAGTTTCCCGTGTGGCCACAGGGGCGCAATCCGTACCGCCTGATCCCGGTCGCCGCGATGCTCGCACTGGTCGCGTCCTCGATTGCTTGGATTCACCGGCAGCAGCGCGCGGCGCGCTGACCGCCGCAGAAGGTTCGGCGAGGGTTGAGTTGATGTACACCGTTTAATGCCCGGACTCTGGGCCGCGATCGCGGCCGCCACTTCGCTCTTCCGCTTCCTCAACACGAGAAACTATTGGCATGCGGCGCTGGGCGCCGGGTTCGGGCAGCCGGTCTACGATGATCGCGAAACCCGGGGCGGCTGGCTGACGCGCATCCCCGACGGGCACGGGTTCTGGTCGTACGTCTCCACCGACAGCCGGCGGCGCGTGGTCGCCAGCTTCAACGAGGGCGGCTGGTGGAACGCCGGAGGGTCGCACGGCAGCGACCACTCGGTGAACGTCGAGTACAAGCCGGCGGAGAACGTCTCGCTCACCCTCTCGCCCGGTTACCACCCGCAGCACTCCAACGCCCCATCGGTGCGGACGCTCGACGACGACACCCCGTCGGTGTTCTCCGAGTTCGACTCGCACGTCGTCGACCTCACGATGCGCGCCGATGTCACCCTGTCGCCCACCCGCAGCGTGCAACTGTACACGCAGCCCGTCATCGCCACGGGGCGCTACCAAGGCGCCAAGGGATCGGCGGCCCCAGGCGAGTACTCGTTCGTCGCGGTGGACGACTACCTGGCCAACGGGCAGCTCACTCCCGATGGCCGCACCCCGAATTTCAACGCGCGCTCGCTGCGCGGCAACCTGGTCGTGCGCTGGGAGTATCGCCGCAGCTCCACGCTCCATGTGGTGTGGTCGGAGGCGCGCGAGGAATCGGATGCCGACGGCAGCTTCCACTTGTTCCACGATCTCTCGCAGGCTCTCACCGCGCCGGGCAGTGGAGCGTTGCAGGTCAAAGTGTCGGACTGGCTGGGACGGTGAATCCCCGCGTGGGATTTCTCCTGCTTGCCAAGCGCCAACTCTCTTGATACCGTGCCGCGCCGCTTGGAGAGTGGTGCCCCTGAGGCGCTGAACCGCCCCCCACGTGTGATGTGATTGCCGGACGCTGTTGCTCACCACCGCTTCTCCGGACTTGCAGGGAGACTGGAATGACCCGGCCTAGCCACCGTGGCCTGTTGACCACGGCACTCATCTTGATGATCGCGGGACTGCTTGCCTTCGCGTGGCCGACAACGGACGCGCGTGCGCAGGGCACCGGCCGGTTGGCCGGCCGGGTGACCGACGCTCGCACCGGCGAAGGGATCTCCGGCGTCGCCGTGCAGATCCCGGCGCTCCGACGTGGGACGCAGACGGGCGAGGACGGCCGCTTCATCCTCGACCTCATTTCTCCCGGCAGCTACGCGGTGAAGCTCAGTCACATCGGCTTCGTGGCGCAGACGCGCGACGGCGTGGTGGTCGTCGCCGGCAAGGACACCCGCGTCGACGCGAAGTTGAAGTCCGACGTCCTGCGCGGCCAGCAGGTGGATGTGAGCGGCAAGCGGCCGCTGGTCGAAGTGAAGGTGCCCACCAGCCAGCACACCATGCTCGCCGAGGACATCAAGAACGTCGCGCTGCAGAACGTCGGCGACCTGATTCGCAAGCAGGCCGGCGTGGTGGTGCAGGACAACGAGGTGCACATCCGCGGCGGCCGCAGCGACGAGGTGGTCTACTACACCGAGGGTGTGCGCGAGAAGGATGCGCTCACTGGCAAGCCGCTCCAGAGCGCGTTGTCGCCGCGGGCGCTACAGGAAGTCAACATCATCTCCGGCGGGTTCGAGGCGGAGTACGGCGACGCGCTGTCGGGCGTCATCCAGTTGACGATGAAGGAAGGCAACCCGCACCGCTACATCGGGGCGCTGACCTACACAACCGACCACGGGCCGGTGGGTGACAACAACACCGACCAGTTCGACGTGCAACTCGGCGGGCCCGAGCCGATCACCAGCAAGCTCCTGCCCGCGCTCGGCCTCCACTTGGCCGGCGAGAAGACGTTCTACCTGAACGCGGGCGCCGAACTCGGCGACGGCTACCTCCCGGGCATCAACGACATCCCCGGCGCCCCGCGCCTGCGCTCCGGCTACACCGACCGCCTGTTCGGCCAGAGCTTTTCGTACGGCAACTTCTTCGCGCCGCGCGCCGACAACACCTGGCGCTTCGCGGCCAACGCCACCTGGACGCCGCGCCCAGAGCGGAAGTTCAAGTTCTACCAGTCGAAGCGCGTGCAGATCAACCAGGGCTTCGGCGACGCCGCGGTAGGCGATCTAACGCGGCTCTCCACCAACTACCCGTGGCGCTGGCACTACGCGCTCGAGCGCTACACGACGCAGCTGCACGACGACAACACCACCTCGCTGACGTGGCGCGAGACGTTCGGGCTCAAGTCCTACCAGGAGCTGCGCGTGTCGCGCACCTTCACCGGCGAGCAGCGCGACGTGAACGCCGCGTACTGGTACCGGTATCAGCAGGGATTCATCGATGACCAGGACCTGAGCCAGCAGATCAAGGACCTGCAGCGCGGGCGCTACTTCTACTTCGGCGGCGACACCACCTCCGAGGGACCGGACTGGCGCAACCGCTACCTGTCGGCGTGGAACGTGGACTACAAATACACGCGCAAGTCGGTGCACAACAAGATCGACGTCGGCACCACGGTGGCGTTCCAGGACGCGCAGTGGGCCCGGGTGAACTGCCCGTGCGACTCCACCAGCAACGCCTACGGGCGCGACTACGATGTCTTCCACGTCTACCCGACGAACGGGAACACGTTCCTCCAGAACCATTTCGATTATCAGGGGCTGAGCGGCTACTTCGGCACCGGGTTCCTGTTCTGGATGCCGGGCGCGCTGGCGGACCGCGTGCTTGCGGACTCCACGCGCACCGACATCATCCGCTCCGTGCACGACGCGTACTTTGCGACCACGAAGAACTTCTTCGGCCACCGGGTCAAGACGCGCTGGACACCGCGCTTCGCGGTCGCGTACCCGATCAGCGACCGCACCAAGTTCTATTTCAACTACGGCCGCTACGCCCAGTGGCCCACCTACTATTACGTCTATACCCGCATCAACCCTTCGCGCACCGGGCAATTCCCGCAGAAGGGCAACCCGGCCCTCAACCCCTCGCTGTCGGTGAACTACGAGGTGGGATCCGAGCACCAGTTCTCGTCGGAGATGGCGTTCAAGATCGCCGTCTACAACAAGGACCTCTACGACTACCTCGCCTCGCGGGTGATCAACGTCACGCCCAGCTACGTGCAGTTCTACAACCAGGACTACGCGCGGGCCCGCGGCGTCGAGACCGAGTTGCGGCGCCGGCGCGCCGACTACTGGAGCGGCGCGATCACCTACACCTACTCGCAGGCCACCGGCAAGGGATCGGACCCCAACGAGATCCTGATTGCCCGCGAGTCCGGCGCCACAGACTTCGGCGAGGGTCAGCCGCGCGAGGTGAACCTGTACTGGAACCGCCCGCACTCCTTCACCTTCAATCTGGACTACCGGGTGGAGAAGAACGAGGAGCGCCCGCGACTGCTGGGCATGCGGCTGCCACGGCAGTGGGGCGTGAACGTGTTCGGTACGCTGCAGAGCGGGCTGTCCTACACGCCGCAGGCCAACTGCGGCCGTTCCAACTGCGCGGAGACGGCCCCGGAGTTCTCGAAGAACGGCCCGTTCGAGAACCGCTGGGACATGCGCGCCGACAAGAGCTGGGAACTCTCCAACGGGCGCTCGCTGCGCATGACGCTGGAGGTGTACAACCTGTTGAACTCCCGCACGGCGCGGCGCATCGACCCGCGCACCGGCCAGGGCTACGTGATCGGCCAAGGGACGGCGGGCGTCGATCCCCACAGTCCGCAGACCATCGGCACCTATTCCGATCCGTCGCTGTTCGACGCGCCGCGGACCGGGCGCGTGGGATTGGAGTGGGCATGGTAAGGGCAGGACGGGAGCGGCCGGCGATGAGCTGGTTCACGACGCGGCGCGGACGGCGGGCAGTGCTCGCACTGGCGGGCGGCGCGCTGGCGCTGTCGGCGAGCGCGGGCGGCGCAGACGCCCAGTCGCTGGGCGCCCAGCGCGTGGCGACTTCGGCGGCCACTTTCCTGAAGATCGGCATGGGAGCCCGCGCGATGGGGATGGGCGAGGCGTTCGTCGCGATCGCCGATGATCCCAGCGCGGTGATCTGGAATCCCGCCGGGCTCACCGCGCAGAAGCAGACCTCCGCGACCGCGACCGCGGTCCGCTGGCCCACCGGCATCAACTACGACCACGTGGTCGCGGTGCGGGAGATGAGCGGCGGCGCAATGGCGGCGCAGATCGGCTTCCTCAGCGCCGACATCCAGGAAACCACCGAATACTATCCGCTGGGCACCGGCCGCACCTTCACCTACGCCGACTGGTACGTGGGGGCCGCCTACGCGAAGCTGTTCACAGACCGGCTCTCGCTGGGCCTCGGCGGCCGCATCGTGCACGAGGACCTCGGTTCCGAGGTGGGTGGCACATCGGCGCCCACCGTCGCCTTCGATGTCGGCTCGCTGTACAACGTCGGCTGGCGGCACGTGCGGCTGGGCATGTCGGTAACCAACTTTGGACCGCCGCTCGCGCCCAGCGGGCAGTTCACGACGACCAGCGGCACGCAGGTCGAATACGGGAAGTACGCGCTGCCGACCCAGTTCAAGTTCGGGGTGGGCGATGACATCATCGACCGCCCGGACTTCCGCCTCACCGGCGACCTCGAGCTGGCCCACCCGGCCGACGGGGTCGAGACCTTTCGCACCGGCGGCGAAGCGGTGATCCGCAACACGCTCGCCCTGCGCGCCGGCTACGTCTTCACCTCGGATCTTCCGGGGCTCAGCGTCGGCGCCGGCTTCCAGGGATCGACCGGCGGGATCTTCACCAAGCTCGATTACGCCTACCGCAACGGCGGCGACCTGGGCGCGATCCATATCATGAGCCTGGGGGTGCATTTCTGATGCGCATTCATCCAGTCTCGCGTGCCGTCCGGCAGGTCACGCTGTGCGCCGGCCTCGTCCTCGTGGTCGCAGGCTGCGGGCAGCGGTTGCCGCTCCCCTCGCCGCCGCCGCCGCCCTCGATCCCCACCGACCAGTACATCGTCGACGCCGAGTGGACCGGCTATTCCGGCGTCACCGACCTGCTGCTCACCCGTTTCAGCTTCGGGTCGAAGCTGTTGATCGTGCGCGACAGCTTGCGGGTCGAGTGCTACTACCCCGGCTCGGAAAGCAACCGGCCGCAGATGCGCTCCAACGACGCGGTGCTGGTGCCCGAGGGCGTGCTCACCCGCCCGGTGCACATCGCCGAGGGACACGACGGCACGCTGTACGTCGCCGACCTGAATCACGGCTTCTACGACGCGCAGGTGATCCACCTGAGCGAAGATGGCCGCACCTTGCTCGGCGTGATGCACGATCGGCACGATGGCAACGACAGCACGCTGGTCGAGTGGCGCACCGTCGACGGCATTGCGGTCGACGCCGACGGCAATGTCTTCATCAGCGGGCTGATCGACTCGATCATCCGCAACCCGGTCGGCACACTGGTGGAACGGCGGCCGTCGCAGTGGCAGATCAGGCGGCTGCCGGCGACCGGGATGCCCTCGCCGTGGACCACGCCGGGAAGTTCCGCCTCGCGCAGCACCGCCGCGCGGCCGGGTGGGCTGTTCGCCGACGAGACCGGGCTGCTGGTCGCGGACCGCGGTAGCGACGACGTCCCCAGCCGCGTGCTCAAGCTCTCGCTGGTCCAGGCGCTGACCGGCGTCGAGGGATTTGGCGGCGCCGATGGCTTCATCCAGCGCGTGGCGCAGCCGGCGCCCAAGGAGGCCACCGACGTGGCGGCCGACTCCGACGGCAACATCTACTTCAGCGATCCCCTGACCGCCCGTGTGCTGCGTTTCGACCCCACCGGCACCAAGCTGCTGCAACTGGTGAACGAGCCAGGGCAGGTGCGCGCGGGAAGTTCGCAGCTCGTGTCGCCGACGGCGGTGACCGCGTCCATCACCCGCCAGCCGGGCAAGCCGCTCGCCTCCGGCCGAGTCTTCGTGGCAGACCCCGCAACCAACAGGATCGTACGCTATGTCTTCCAGCCGTAGCCGGCGGATCGCCGCCCGGCAGCAACCGGTCTCGCCGGCGCGGGGCGCGCGCCGCGCGTCCGCCACCCCGGCGTGGGTCTTGGGCGCCGCGTTGCTCGCCGTCGCGAGCTTC
>JBKJUD010000272.1:0-2783 GCA_046590735.1 Candidatus Eiseniibacteriota bacterium
GTCGCCGGTGCGCCGGCGCGCGCGCAGTTCGAGCACCTGGCCGAGCAGGACGAGCGTGATGATGGCGGCGGCTGCCTCGAAGTAGAGTGGCGGGCCGCCGTGCATGCCGCCGCCGCCGGGCATCAGCCGCGGCGCTACGAGGGCGACCAGGCTGGCGCCGGTCGCGGCCCACACGCCGAGCGCGATCAGCGTGAACATGTTCGCCGCGCGTTGGCGCACCGAGTCCACCGCACGCACCCAGAACGGCCACGCCGCCCACAGCACCACGGGGGCGGCGAGAACCGCGCTCGTCCAGCGGCCCGCCGTGCTCTCCACTAACGCCAGCAGGGGCGAGCCGGGCGTCATCGCCAGCATTGTGGCCGCGACCAGCGGCACGCTGAACAGCGCGGAGGCCCAGAGCCGGCGGGTCATGTCACGTTCCTCGTCGCTGGGCGTGTCCTCGGCGGAGGGCATCGCCGGTTCGAGCGCCATGCCGCAGACCGGGCAGGCGCCCGGACCGCGCTGTCGGATCTCGGGATGCATGGGGCAGGTGTATTCGAGGTCCGCGTTCGCCTCGGCCTCGGCGGCGGCGCGGGCGGCGCGCATGGCGGGGTTCGCGAAATCTTCGGGATGGTCGACGAACTCCTCGCGGCAGCCCGGGCCGCAGAAGTGAAAGGTCGAGCCGGCGTGCTCGACGGCGCTGTCAGCCTCATCGGCCGCGAATGTCATCCCGCAGACCGGGTCGGTCACCGTCGGGGACATGGCAGTGGTCATGTGGGGTCATCTCCTCGCGAAGTCTTCGTCGGATGATACCAGCCGCGGAGCGGTTCGTCCAACGGGTTGTCAGGGGGGTCCACGCCGGCGCCCACGGACGATCCGGGCGGTCGCCCGATGGTACGGAGGGATACCGGCCTGTGGTGCCACGGTCGTCTCGCCACCGCGGGCGCGTGTTGGGATGATCGGGCACGGCTCCAGTCCACATGTCACCTTGGGAGACGCGCCATGTTCAAGCCGGTGGAGTTGGAAATCGAGCTGTTCTGCCGGGGGCTCGCGCTGGGCCGTACCGTGCACAGCCACGCACTCGGCCGGCGCATCCTGCGCACCCGCGCCGGGCTCGGATCGGGACTCGAGCTGGTGCTCGACCCTGGACGACGCGACATCTGGGTGAATGCGCCGGTAGACGAGTCGTTCGCGCGGCGCTCGTCCCTTGTCCTGGAGCTCGAGGAGGGTGGCGCCTACATCGAAGATCAGGAGACTGGCGAATTCTATCCCGTTCATCTCCCGCCGGAACCCGCGTGGTATGGGCAGACCACGACCTCGGGGCAGCCGATGTCCCGGATCGGCGTCCTGCAGGGTACCTACTTGGGAATCTATCTCGGCAACCCGTGCGGCCTCTGGACCACGCGACCGGAGCCGCTGAATTGCCGCTTCTGCACGACGGGCGAGAATATCGGCGCCCGCGAGGCGCGGCGAAAGAGCGTCGACGATGTCGTCGAGGTCGCGCAGGCGGCGCGCGAGGAGTCGGGCTCGATTTTCACGCACTTCAACACCGGATTCGCCTCCGAGCACGATGCCCGCCGGCGGCGCGGGCACGGCATCCAGCAGGCGCTGCCCTTTGTGATGGCGGTACGCGAGCGGGTGGGGGGCTTCATCGGGCTGCAGGCGCCGCCGGTGGGCGGCACCTGTCTCGACGAGTACGACCACGCCATCGAGGTCGGCGTGGATCACTTCTCGTTCTGCGTCGAGTTCGAGACGCCGGCCATCTTTGAGGCGCTCTGTCCGGGCAAGGCGCAGTTTCTCGGGCAGCAGGTATTCTACGATGCGATGGAGTACACCGCGCGCCGGCTCGGCCGCGGCCGCGTCTCCGGCGAGATCATCGCGGGATGCGAACCGATCGATGCCACCAAGCGGGCCATCGATCGAATCCTCGATGCCGGCGCGTTCCCCACGGTGTGCATCTTCCGGCCGCTGCAGGGCGCGATCATGGAAGACTGGCCGCCGCCGGATCCGCAGGAGATGCGCGAGGTCATGGCCTACCAGTACGCGGCGTGTCGCCGCGCGCGGATGCCCATCGGCATTCTCGAGGAGATTCAGGTGTCGCTGGTGGTGCAGCCGGAGGAGGCGCGAGAGCTGTCCCCCCCGCCGGACGGCATCGACTGGTACGAACTGGGCTTGGGCCTTGCTCGGCGTGTCGTGCGGCCATATGTCGCGTGGAAATCGAAGCCGCGCCCGGTCCGGCATGCGATGCCGCGCGCGGCTACCCCGCCCGCTCGATGATCTCCAGCCAGATGCCGTCGGGATCGGTGATGAAGGCGATGCGGCTGGAGCCGCCCTTCAGGCCGTACGGCTCCTTGGCGATGGTCACGCCCTGCTCGCGAAAGTGGGTGATGGCGGCATCCATGTCGTCGACCGCGAAGGCGATGTGATCGAGCTGGTCGCCCTCGGCCATCTCGGTCTTGCCGCGCCACCAGGTCAGCTCGATCTGCGCGCCGGAGTCGTCGTCCTGCAGGAACGCGATCTCGGCGTTGTTCTCCGCGATCTCGCGGCGGCGCACGAAGCGCAGGCCCATGACCTCGGTGTAGAAGCGCAGGGCGCGGTCCATGTCGAGGGTGGTGATCGAGGTGTGCAGGATGCGCATGTGTTCCCCGTGACGAGTGGACGCGGCTCAGCGCGCGAGGTAGACGAGCCGTGAGGTGAGGGGCGCGAGGCCCGGAACATCGGCGCGCAGCAGGAAGAGCCCGGCGGCCGGCGGCGCGCCGTGGTTGTCGAGACCGTTCCACTGCCAAGCGGCGCCGCCGCGCGCA
>JBKJUD010000321.1:0-4939 GCA_046590735.1 Candidatus Eiseniibacteriota bacterium
CGGTTCGTCGAGCACGTAGAGCGTGTCGGTGAGATGGGCGCCGAGTGCGCGGGCCATGCCGATGCGCTGCATCTCGCCGCCGGAGAGCGTGCGCGCGGGACGGTCGAGCGTGAGATAGGGCAGGCCAACATCCTCGAGATACGTGAGCCGGGCGAGCACCCCGGCGAGGATCGGCGCGGCAATCGCGCGCCGCGCGCCCTCGAGCGCGAGGCCGGCGAGGAAGCGCCGCACGTCGCGCACCTGCCGGGCGGTGACCTGCGCGATGGTGCGATCGCCGACCCGCACCGCGAGTGCATCGGGGGAGAGACGCGCGCCGCCGCACGCCGCGCACGGCACCGCGCTCTGGAAGCGCTTGACCAGGAAACGGCTGCCCGGCTTGTACGCTTCCTGCTTCATCCCCTCGAGAAAGGGCAAGACGCCCTCGAAGCGGCTGTCGCCGTGGAGCACGATGTGCTGCACCGCCGGCGGCAGCGCCGCCCACGGCGTGTCGAGCGAGACGTCCATGCTCGTGGCCAGGCGCGCCAGCTCGCCGGCGTAGTAGCGCCGCCAGCCCCCGGCCCACGGCGCGATCGCGTTTTCGCGCAGCGAGCGCTGCGGGTCCGGGACGATCTTGCGCAGGTCGAACTCGCGCACGTCGCCGAATCCCCGGCACGCGGGACACGCGCCGAGCGGCGCGTTGAAGGAGAACAGCAGCGGCGTCGGGGGCGGGAAGGCACGGCCGCACCGCGCGCACTCGGCGCGATCGGACACGCGCTCAATGCGCTCGCCCACCTGAACCTGCGCGACGCCGTGACCCGCGCGGAAGGCGAGTTCGAGTGCGTCGACCAGGCGCGTGCGCTCGGCGGGCAGCAACGTCACGCGGTCGACGACGACATCGAGGCGGGTGGCCGTCGCAGGCCACTCCGCGAGTTCGTCGGTGCGCCGCGGCACGCCGTCGAGAACGACGCGCACGAAGCCTTGCGAGAGCAGGCGCTCGGCGAGGTCGGGCAGCGAGGCGCCGGACGCGCCCTCCGGCTGGAAGCTGACGATCGCGCTGGCGTCGGCGCGCGGGGTCTCGAGCAGGCGATCGGCGACCGCCGCGGGCGAGTCGGCTCGCACCTCGCGTCCGCAGTCCGGGCAGATCGGCACGCCGACCCGCGCCCACAGCAGGCGCAACGCATCGCTGACCTCGGTCACCGTGCCGACGGTGGAGCGCGCGGTGCGTGGTGGATCACTGCGGCCGATGGCCAGCGCCGGGCAGATGCCCTCGAGCGTGTCGAGATCCGGCCGGGCGATACGCTCGAGGAACTGCCGCGCGTACGCCGACACCGACTCGGTATAGCGCCGCTGCCCCTCGGCGTAGAGCGTGTCGAACACCAGCGACGACTTGCCGGAGCCGGAGACCCCGGTGACCACCGTGAGCCGGGCGCGCGGAAAGCGGACGGTGATGTCACGCAGGTTGTGCTGGCGGGCGCCGCGTACCACGAGCGCGGAGACGGGAAGGTGGCTCACGATGGCGCGGAGTCTAGCACCGACGCGCACGCGCGGCAGGGTCCGCCCGGCACACGGACGGCGACCTCGGGTGTTGCCAGCCGCGCGCCGCGCCGCCACAATTCCGGCCATGTCTCCCCGCCCTGCCGCGCGCACCGCCTCGTCCCGCCACGCGTCGCGCGTCGCCCCCGCCGTCTCGCCCGGCCCTGCCGTGTCCCTGCTGCCGCGCACGCGCGCCGACTTTGCCGACCTCACGTTGCTGCTGGCCGTCGTGCTGGCGTGGTGGGGGGGCACCGTGGGGTTGGCGCTGCATCAGGACGACTTCCTCCTCGTGCAGGGCCCGCACGGACCGTGGCGCGCGCTGTTCGTCAGTCTGCTGGGCACCCTCTGGCGCCTCGCCCACGCCACCGCATGGCCCTACCACGCGGCGGTGCTGGCACTGCATGGCGGCGTCGCATGGCTGGTGTGCCGGCTGGCCCGCGCGCTGGGCGCCTCGCGACTTGCCGCATTGACCGCAAGCGCGGCGTTCGCGGTGAGTTCCACCCACGCCTACAGCCTCTATAACATCGCCAGCGCCGCCGACGTCGCGGCCTCGGCGTGCGCGCTGCTGGCGACCGCGGCGGCTCTGCGGCGGCGCGACGGGCTCGCCGCCCTCGCCTTCCTCGCGGCGCTCGCGTGCAAGGAAACCGTGGCGGCGCTGCCTCTGGCGCTGCTGTTCCTGCCGGGCGGCGCGCGCCGCCGCCTGCCGTGGGGCCTCCTGGTGATGAGCGCGGCCTGGCTGGTGCTGCTGCGGGTGAACGGCCAGTGGGTGACGCAACAGTTCGCGCACCTCTACATCGGGTCGTCGCCGGGCGACATGCTCCAGCAGTTCCTCGGCTACGTCAGCGCGACCGTCGACTGGTACGGCACCCGGGTCGACGCCTACCGCAACGTCGCCGATCCCTCGCCGTGGTATCTGCTGGCGGCGGCGGTCGCGTGGGTCGCCAGCCTCGCCCTGTCGCGGCTGCGCGGCATCGCGCTGTTCGCCGCTGCGTGGTTCCTTTGCGCCATCGCGCCGGTCACCACCACGCGCAGCATGTTCGTGCTCTACTACCTCTACATCCCGATGGCGGGCGTGGCCCTGTGGGCGGCCTGCGCGTTCACGCGACTGCGCGCGCCGGCGGCGCTGGTCGTGCTCGTCGGAGCGGGGCTGGCCGCAGGGTCCGCGTCGGTACTCGCCCGCCTCGAGTCGGCGCTGCTGCCGGAGACCGGCGTGCACGCGCAATCCTCGCTGCGCCACGCGCAGATCGCCGGCGCGGCGCTGGCCGACCTCGAAGGCGTGCCGCTGGGCGAGGCGGCGGCGGTTTGGATGCCGCGGCGCTATCCGGCGAGCGCGTGGCGCAATCACGGCTGGTACGGCCAGAACGTGCGCAGCGCGCTGTCCGATGGCCGCGCGATGATGCTGGTTTGCCCGGGGCTGCGCACGGTGGCGTTCGCGACGGTGGACGATGAGTACCCGGGCCGCACGGTGGTGGCGATGGGATGGGATGGGCACGTGCGGGCTGTCACCCCGGCCGCGCGATAGGGGTTACTCGGCGAGGCGGGCGGCGGTCACCAGGAGCGCGGTCAGTGAATCGTCCGGCGGTGCCGGTGAGGTCAGGGCGACCACCAGACACCATTGTCCGGTCCGCGTCAACGCGGCGGCGCGCTGTTTCCAGGCATTGCCGGCCGGGGACTCGGCCAGCACCACGGTGCGATGGCGCGGAGACCGCGCCCCCCCGGGAGCGAGGTACAGCGCCTCGTAGCGCGTCGTATCGCCGGACACACCCGCCGGCGCGAACACCAGGCGCACCGGTAATTCGAGCACCGGCGCAACGCCGGGCGCCAGCGTGCGCGGCCGCCAGTCGCCGGGCGGCAGGCGCAGCGCGTAGCTGCCTGCCGGGAGCGGAATCGTCGACTGCGGATACACGTCGACGTGCAGCACGCCGCGGCCGGGCACCGTCCATTGCGCGACCCGCCACCCCGCGACCGCCACGCAGGCCACAACAGCGAGGCCGAGTCCGATCGTGCGCGCTCTCACATCCGTGCTCCCGTCGCCGGCCGGACACGAAGCGGGGGACCACCGAGAGACTCGGTGATCCCCGCGAAAATCGGTCAGGCCATGGTTACTTCTTCTTCTTCGTGGCCTTCTTTGTAGCCTTCTTCGCCGCCTTCTTGGCCGGGGCCTTCTTCGCTGCCTTCTTCGCCGCCTTCTTTGCCGCCATCTGTAACGTCACCTCCCCTCGGTTCCGGGAACCTGTCACGCCATCTCGCCGGCGCCATGCAGCGCCGCGATGGTGGACACCATGTCGGGCAGATCGAACGGTTTCTGCACGTATCGATCGACCCCGTAATCCTGGGCGGCCTGCTGCACCTCCGCACTGTCGTGCGCGGTCATCAGCACCACCCGCCATCCGAGTCCGCGCGCCCGCGCCTCGCGCAGGATGTCGAGCCCCGAGCGGCCCGGCAGGCGGTTGTCGAGCACCGCCACCGAGATCGCCGCGTCGGGATCGAGATACCGCTCGGCCAGCTCCGCCGAGGCTGCGGTCACGGTGCGCAGGCCCGCGTCGCGCAGGGCGGCCGAGAGCGTCCGCACGAGGAGGCGTTCGTCATCGACAATCAGAATCGAGCGCGCCATCCCCACCTCCTCACGGCGCGGAGTCCGCACCACACGTATGCATAGCAGTCGGCATGCCATGGGAGCGAAATGCGCGCGACGAACTCGCAAAAGCGCAGACGGGCGCGGCGCAGCGTCGTGGGACGGCGAACGCGCGGGACGCGCGGCGCGCGACGAGCCTGTGAACGATTTGGACAGGACGAAGGGATGCGCAGGGTGCGCGGTGTCAACACGATGGACACGTCCACAATGTGGACAGCGTCAGGCGGACGGGCTCCGCAACTTGTCCTGCAACGCGCGCAGGCGATTGAGCAATCCCTGCCGGCTGATGCCGAGCACGCGCGCGGCCTGCGAACGATTGCCGTGGCAGTGCTCGAGCACCGCGAGGATGTGACGATCGGTGACCGCCTCGAGCGACGCCATGCCGGCGGGCGCCAGACGCCGCGCTTCGCCGGTCGCGCTGGGGATCTCCGCCGCGTCGGCGAGGGGCAGCTCGAGCGGCGGCGGCACATCGGCGCCGTCGAGCAGCGGCGGCGCGCCACCGAGCAGGGCGATCTCTGCCGGCAGGTGTGCGGCACGCAGGTAGACATCGTCCTCGAGCAGCACGGCGCGCTCGATGACGTTCTTGAGTTCGCGCACGTTCCCCGGCCACGCGTAGGCGCGCAGCACCGGGCGGCACGCGTCGTCGATCTCGCGGAAGCCCTTGTGAAAGCGCCGCGCGTACTGCTCGAGGAAATGCTGGGCGAGCAGCTCGACGTCGGCGCCGCGCTCGCGCAGCGGCGGCAACGTCAGCGAGACCACCCGCAGGCGGTAGTAGAGGTCGGCGCGGAAGCG
>JBKJUD010000346.1:0-5214 GCA_046590735.1 Candidatus Eiseniibacteriota bacterium
CCGCCGCGACCACAGGCTGGGCCGAGACCGGCCGCATCGACGAACGCGGACACGCCCTCGGCGCGGATCTCTTGGTCATCCTCGCGCAAGAACTGCAGGCCCTGGAAGCGCGCGTTCTGGGACTGCTCGACGCCGGCTGGTCCCGCGTGCGGCTCGTCACCGATCACGGCTGGCTGCTGCTGCCGGGCGGCCTGCCGAAGGTCGACGTGCCGGCTACCATCGTCGCTAGCAAGTGGACGCGCTGCGCGCTGGTCAGCGGCGATTCGCACACCACGCTGCCGACGTATTCGTGACATTGGGACCCGTTGCGTCGCTTCGTCTCGCCGCCTGGCATCGGTGCGTTCCGGGCCAACGACGGCTACGCACACGGTGGCGTGAGCCTGCAAGAGTGCGTCGTGCCGGACATGGTCGTCGAGCGCGTGGTCGTGGCACAGGCTGCGTCAATCGCGTCTGTGGAGTGGCGGCGCTTGCGCTGTCGCGTGACCGTGGTCGGCGGCGGCGGCGCGCTGCGTGTGGACATACGGCGTCAGTGGAAGGACGGCGCCACGTCGCTCGTCGACGACCCCAAACTCGTCGACGGCGCCGGGATCGTCAGTCTGCTCGTGCCGGATGAAGGATGCGAAGGGAGTGCCGCGATTGTCGTCGTGCTGGATGGCGAGCGGGTGATCGCCCGACAGGCCACCACCGTGGGAGAAGGAACATGATCGTCACGCTTGATGCACTCGACCAAATCGCCGCGTCGGTGTTCGACGGCTACTTGGTACGCAAGGACCTCGTGCGCCAGTACGCCCGCCAGTTTCCGGTGCCGACGTTTGTCGTCGAGTTCCTGCTCGGTCGCTACTGCGCCAGCACCAACCAAGCCGAGATCGACGAAGGCTTGCAGATCGTCGAGAAGCAATTGCGCGATCGCACCGTGCGTACCGGCGAGGAGGAATTGTTCAAGGCGCGCGCCAAGGAACAACGCTCGGTCAAACTCATCGACCTCATTCGCGCCCGCCTCGACGCCAAGAACGACTGCTACGTCGCCGAGCTGCCCAGCCTCGCCTTGCGCGACGTGCGTATCGACGACGCGCTGGTCCGCGAACACGAACGCATGTTGACCGACGGCTTCTACGCCGAGGTCACGCTCGGCTACGACGGCCTCATCGCCCAACAACAAGGCGGCCGGCCGTTCGCCATCGATGCCCTACGCCCGATTCAGATGTCGAAGTCGGACGTGCTCGACGTGCTCGCGCGCGGACGTTCTGCCTTCACGACCGAGCAGTGGACCGACTTTCTGCTGCGTTCCGTCGGCTACGAGCCGTCGGCGTTGAACGATCGCGCCAAGCGCGTCGTGCTGCTGCGCATGGTGTCGTTCGTCGAGCGCAATTTCAACCTCGTGGAACTCGGTCCACGCGGCACCGGCAAGAGCCACATCTTCCAACAGATCTCGCCGTACGCGCACCTGATCTCCGGGGGCAAAGCGACCGTCGCCAAGATGTTCGTCAACAATTCCAACGGCCAACGCGGCCTCGTGTGCCAGTACGACGTCGTGTGCTTCGATGAAGTCGCGGGCGTGTCGTTCGATCAGAAGGACGGCGTCAACATCATGAAGGGCTACATGGCCTCCGGGCAGTTCAGCCGCGGCAAGGAGAACATCCGCGCCGAAGGCTCGATCGTGATGGTCGGCAACTTCGACACCGACGTCGACCAGCAACAGAGGATCGGGCATCTCCTGAGCCCGTTGCCTGTCGAAATGCGCGGCGACACCGCATTCATGGATCGGCTCCACGCATTCGCGCCCGGCTGGGATTTCCCGAAGCTCAATCCGAACGATCACTTCACCGATCATTTCGGCCTGGTGAGCGATTTCCTCAGCGAGTGTTGGAGTCGGTTGCGGTCGACGAATCGTCTGTCGCTGTTGCAGGGAAGAGTGCACCTCGGCGGCGCGCTTTCGGGCCGCGACATCGAGGCCGTGCAAAAGACGTTCAACGGCCTCGCGAAGCTGCTGTTCCCCAACGAGGCGCAAGCGGTGTCTGACGCTGACATCGAGTGGATGGTGCGCCTCGCTCTCGAATCGCGGCGCCGCATCAAAGAGCAGCAGAAGCGTTGCTTCAAGAACGAATTCCGCAATACGCACTTCAGTTTCATTCTCGGTGCGGAAGGCGTGGAACAGTTTGTCTCTACGCCGGAGCTACACAGCGATGAGGCCATCGAGTCCGATCCATTACCGCCGGGTCAGGTGTGGGGCGTGAGTCCTGGCGGCGGCGAGACCGACGCCGGGCTCTACCGCATCGAAGTCACGACAGGCCCGGGCGGCAGCGTCAAGATCCTCAACCACCCCGCGCCGCCCGCGTTCCGCGAGAGCGTGCGTGTCGGTGAGCAGAACCTCTATACCCGCGCCAAGGAACTCGTCGGCGACCGCAATCCGCGCGAGCAAGAGTTCTCGATCCAAATGCGCGCGATGGACGCGGACCGAAGTGGCAGCGGCGTCGGCCTGCCCGTGTTGATCGCGCTCTGCGGCGCGCTACTCGGACGCAACACGCGCGGCGGGACGATCGTGGTCGGCTCGCTCAATCTCGGCGGGTCGGTCGAGCCGCTCCCGAACGCCGTCCGCGTCGCCGAACTCGCCGTCGACAAACAAGCGCAGACGATCCTCATGCCGGTTGCTGCCCGTCGTCAGCTCAACGACCTGCCCGACGACATCTGGACGCGGCTTAACATCGAGTTCTACAAGGACGCTGCCGACGCTGTGTTCAAGGCGTTGGTGGAGTGACGCTGCGAATCGTAGTAGGAGGAAGGGTCGAAGAGGCGCCCCGCCGACACAGCGTGCAGCCGGGCACTTCGTTGGATCTGTTCACCAGCTAGTGCGCAACCACCACCCGTTGCGTCACCGTGCGGCCGCCGGCGCGGCAGCGCACCAGGTACAGCCCGCTCGGCGCCTGGTGGCCGAGGGCGTCGCGAAGATCCCAGCGTACGGTGGTGATGCCACGCGGGGCCGCGTCGGACCAGAGTGTTCGCACCAAGCGTCCATCGGCGCCCCACACCGCGACGTCGGCTGCGCCCGCTGCCGCGAGCGCGAAACGAATCCGCACCGCGTCCCGCGCCGGCGAGGGCGCCGGGCGTGCCAGCGACGCCGTGACTCCGGGCGACGACGAGAGCCCCGGATCGGCGTCGGGCGCCGTCGTGCGTTCGCCGGGCGGCGCGGCGGTGTTGGCCGTGATGGTCGTGGCGGTGCTGCCGTAGCTGTCGTCGGACGGCCACGCCTCGACGTTGCCGGCGAGGTCGCGCGCGCGCACGCGGAAGGCATAGGTGACGCCCACCGTCAGTGGCTCCGGCGCCCCGGCCCCGAACACGCGCACGGTGTCGGCGATCGCGCTGAGCCAGCGCGTCCACGCGCCCGAGGGGGCGCGCTTGTAGTCGATGTCGTAGGAGGTCAGGCCGCTGCCCACGTCCGTCCCCTTCCACCGCAGCGTGATCGAGTCGGTCGACGCGGTGTTGGCGGGGAGCGCGGTGACCGTGGTGACCGGTGCGCTCCCGTCGTAGTAGTAGGTCAGGCTCTGCGTCGCGCTCGACCCGCCCGCGCTGTTGACCGCGCGCAGCGTGAACGTGTTGGAGCCGGTGGCGTACGCGAGCGCGCCGCTGACTTGCGAGAGCTGCGTCTGCGTCTCGCCGCCGTTGGTGGACCACGCGGTGTAGCGCAGGCCGGTCTCCGGATCGCTCACCGTCCACGAGAAGGTGAACTGGTTTGTGGTCGTCCACGACGGCGGTGACGCGGCGAGTTGCGTGATCACCGGCGGCGTCTTGTCCAGATACAGATCGTAGGTGGCGGTGAGCGGGATGTCGCTGGTCCCGTGCTTGAGCACGAGCAGACCGTAATAGCCCGACACCGTGCCCGGCACGTGCACGAACAGCGACTCGTCGAGACCCGCCCCCGCGCCGGCCGCGTAGAACAGCGCGTCGCTCTTCTTCATGTACGCCATGTCGGGCGGCAGGATGGCGAAGTCGAGGTCGGCGCCGCCGGAGTTCTTCAGGCGGATGTTCCAGTCACCGGGCGAGAGCAGCACCTCGTAGATGCGCGCGAGACTGTTCGCGCCGAAGGTGAACGGCCCGAAGCGGCCGGCGGTGGTGAACGTGGAGTCGCTGGCGCTTGCCTCGATCTGGTAGGTCGCGCCGGAGCCGCTGGTCAGGATCGCGGCCGGATACGCGGTGGTCTTCTGGCCGGCGACGTTGCCGTTGACGATGACCGCCTCGCTGAGACCCGGCCCCACCGCCGAGTACGCGCCCTCGTCGAGGAAGCCGTTGAGCGGATCGAGGTAGTCGGTGTAGAGCGCGAGGTCCTCGTCGTCGCTGACGAGTCCCGGGGTCAGCGCGACCACGCCCCACCAGTTGGCGGTCGCACGAAAGCCGTCGCAGTTGGGCAGCGGCAATGTGCCGTGCGCCGGCGGGCGCGGACGCGAGAGCGGCACCTTCGCGGCCAGCGAGGTGGGCGACCACAGGAACTGGACGTCGGTGCGATTGTCGGTCTCGTCACTCTCGGTGACCTGGCGCTTGGCGTCACGCAGGAGCGTCAGCGCGTGACGGCCGCTGCCGATCGACTTCGCCAGCAGCAAATTGCGCTGGATATAGATGGTGCCCGCGGTCCATCCGCCGTAGAGGAAGGTGGTGAGCGCGGTGTTGTCGAGCAGCAGCGAATCGGTGAAGGCGGGCGTGGCGAGGTCGCCGTTGTTGGTCTCGCCGAAGTTGAGGTAGAAGCTGGCCGCGCCGGCCAGCAGCGAATCCGGCAGGGTGACCGCGCTGGTCACCGGCAGGGTGTCGTTGCGCGGCACCAGGACATCGGCCCAGCCCGGCGACAGGTAGGGCGCGAGGTTCGCGCCGGCCGCTGTCGGCGCGGCGTGCAGGCCGGCGCGGGTGAGCGCGGGCGCGGGCGGGCGCCGGGCGGCGCCGCGGACGGTGGGCGGGTCGAAGCGGCGGGCCAGTCGGGCGCGCGCGGCGGCGTAGCTGTCGGCGACGGTTGCGCGGCCGGCGGCGCGTGCGGCGTCTTCGGCGCGCGCCAGAACGGCGTCGTCGGCATGCGTCTTGGCGTCCTCGGCGGCGCGCAGCTCGCGCAGCGCGGGGCCGGGATCGTCCAGGTGCTGCAGCACCTCCGTCGCGACGACGAGGTCGAACGACGCGTCGGCGCGCGGGAGCTCGTAGATGGACGCTTGCGTCACGTCGACGCCGGGGTTCCGGCTG
>JBKJUD010000401.1:0-4722 GCA_046590735.1 Candidatus Eiseniibacteriota bacterium
ACCAGATCCCCACATGCGCGTCCACGCCGAAGGCCGGTGACGCCGACGTCCTGCCCCTGTCTCCCCGGCCGCTCCGCGGCGCGTGGCCGGCGTCCGCGCGTGGAGGGCCGACGTGGCTCGCTCGCCGCCGGCGCGGGGCGCCTCGCCGCCACGCTGGCGCTCGCGCTGGGGACGCTCCACGGCGGCTGCGGCGCCATGCGAACGTTCGCGCCCGCCGATCCCGCCACCGCGCCCGTGGCGTCCATCGACCGCTTCTCCGACGCCGCCGCGCACGAGTTCCGCCGCAGCATCGATCACACCCTGCCCGCGCCGGACCAGCCCATCGACTTCGATGCGCCGCGCTTTTTCGTGGAAGGTTTCGCACCCAACGGCCAGGTCGCCTTCCACTACCGGCTCGACCTGTCAACGCGTCAGCCCGGTTTCGTCTACCTCGTCTACGTCGACGGACAGGCGCTGGCCGGCCAGTTGCCGATCGTCGACGACGTGCCGGGAGATCGCTCCTATCACGATCTCCGCCGCGTGGTACGCGTACTGGCCCCGCCGGGCTACCCGCCCAACCTGTTCACCTCGTTGTCCGACATTCGGCGGTCCGGGGCCGCACTCGACACTACCGCGGACATCTACAACATGCCGCTCGTCCCGGCCGGCTCGTCCGCCCGCCTGCGCATGGTGTCGGGGGAAGATCCGGCGCCCCGGCGCGCGTGGTATCGCGGACAGGTCGCCTGGTTCCTGCGGTTCGAGGAGCCTGGTTCGCGCGTCATCGAGCTCGACGCGCAGGGTCAGGTCGACACCAGCAGCACCTTTGTCTGTTACGCCGCCGACGATCCGACGCGCGGCTACATGCTCGAGGCAGACGGGAGGCGCACCCACAACGTGCGCGCCACCGCGCCGGGGCAGGGGCCGTACTCGCCGCTGAGTCGCCGGGTGCCGTATCCCGGGCGCTACTTCCACCATGTCGCCAGCTACGGCACCGCGATCGCCGCGCCGCTGGGTGTGCCGTCCGATACCTACGAGAACTGTCCGATCGTCCGCGTCCACGGACTCGCCACCGGCGGCTAGCGCCCCACCAACGCCACGCGGCGCCGCGCCGGGCAGGCCGCCGAGCGAATCGCTCGGGACACCGCCGGGCCCGACGCCGCGCGCGTCTTCGGGCTACTTGACGTCGAGCAGGTCGACTTCGAACACCAGCACGCTGTTGGGCGGGATCGACCCGATCCCGCGCGTTCCATACCCCATGTCCGGCGGGATGGTCAGCTTGCGCTTGCCACCGATCTTCATGCCGGCCACACCGGTGTCCCAGCCCTTGATCACCTGGCCGCGGCCCAGCGAGAACGAGAAAGGCGCCTTGCGATCGTGCGAGCTGTCGAACTTGGTGCCATCGGTCAGCCAGCCGGTGTAGTGCACGAGGACGGTCTGGCCAGCGGCGGCGGTGGCGCCCTCGCCCACGACGAGGTCCTCAGTTTGCAGTTCAGCCACGGGATTCGATCTCCAGTCTCGGAAGGAGCTAGGGGGCGACGGCGAGCAACTCGACGTCGAAGATCAGGGTCGCGTTCGGCGGGATCAGGCCGCCGGCGCCGTTGGCGCCGTAGCCGAGGCTGGGCGGGATGGTGAGGCGGCGCTGGCCTCCGACATGCATCGAAGCGACGCCCTCGTCCCACCCGCCGATGACCTGGCCGCGGCCAATCGAGAACTGGAAGGGTGTGCCGCGGTCGCGCGAGCTGTCGAACTTCGTGCCGTTGGTCAGCCAGCCGGTGTAGTGGACCGTGACCGTCTTGCCGCTGGAGGGCATCGGGCCGGTGCCGACCACGAAGTCCTGGTAGGTCAGGCCCGACGAGTTGGTGACCGGGGCCTGCGCACCGGCGGGAACCGGCGGGATTCCGGAGGCCGCGGTCGGGGCATGGGTCGGCGACTCGGCGGGCGGCGGGGTCTCGGCGCTTCCGGTGGATTGCGAGGACTTGGGACTGCTGTTGGTGTGCGCGCAACCGGCAGCGGCAAGCGCGACCAGCGCGGCGGCGGCCACCGCGAGATGGATCTTCATCGGATCACTTCCTCCACGACAATCGGACTACGCCTCACGGGGCCACAGGGTACCCGGCGGCCACGCGTGGCGCACGAAAAAAGCGCGAGACTGGCACCGTGGGGGCCAGTCTCGCGCCGGGACTCGGCTGTGTGTCGGTGCCGCTCAGTCGAGCCGCACCCACCGCGCGGTCTGGACGGTGCCGGGGACGCTCAGGCGCAATTGGTAGACGCCGGCGGACACCGAGCGGCCCGCGTCGGAGAGGCCATCCCAGGACAGCCGATGCGACCCAGCCGGATACAGCGTCACCCCGAGCGAGCGCACCATGCGGCCGGCCATGTCGAACACCTGCGCGGCGACCGGCGCGCGCTGGGCGAGTGTGAAGAACACCTGCGACAGCCCGCGCGTGGGGATCGGTCCGCCGGCGGTGACGGTCAGCGCCCCGGCTCCCGGCGTGCTGCCGGGGTTCGGCGTGCTGGTTACCAGCACAGAGGAGTAGAACTCGATGTCGTCGATCGCCGATTCCACGATCCCGCCGGGGTTGAGGTCCGCGGCGACCACGCGCAGGCGCATCGTGCTGCTCGGGGTAAGGAAGTCCTGCACGCGCACCTGGATCCGCTCCCAGAAGTTGTGCGCGACATTCAGTGCCTCGACGCGCTTCCAGGTCACGCCGTTGTCGTTCGACAGGTCCACCTGGAGAGTGTCGTTTCCAGAAGCCGACTGGTTGTAGTACCACTGCCACCACACCAACAACGGGTCGGCCACCCCGCTCATGTTGAGCGTCGGGGACAGCAGCGTGGTTTTGCCATTGTCGACGTCGGCCGCCCCCACCCCGCCGCCCACCGGGCCATTGCCGGTGACGAAGCAGATGCTGTCCGAGGGCGCCGGCGAGTGGTCGCTGTCCGGCTGCGCGGTGCCGTTGAGCGTGCCGATCGGCTTGGCGCGGATCCACTGGCCAGTTGTGGCGTTGTCGCCAACGACGCCGAGCGTCCAGCCGGTGGTGGTCTCGACGTTGTCGTAGTAGGCCGCGGCGCTCAGCAAGAAGTCGCGGGTCGCCGTGCCGCTGCTCACCACCGACAGCGCGGCGAACGACGGCGCGTATCCGGGCAGTTCCGCGGTGATCGTGTAGTCGCCCTGCGGGACCCGGGCGATGTTGTAGGCGCCGGCGCCGTCGGTGGTCGCGGCCAGCAAGGTGCCGTTCACGCTCACCGTTGTGTAGGCGAGCGGCGCGCTGTCCCCAGCGCGGCGCACCACGCCGCTCAGGGTGACCGAGGGCAGCGGTGTCATCACCAGGTCTTGCAGCATGTGCACGCCGGTGACCGCGGTGACCTGGATGTCCAGCGGCGAGTACCCGAAGGCGGTCGCGTGCAGCGAGTAGGTGCCCGCGGTGGTCGGCGAGAACCCGTACTTGCCGGTGGTGGGATAGCTGGTCATCGTCTTGCCGGTCTCGGCGATCGTGATCGAGACCCCGGAGATGGGCGCGTTGGTGGTGCCGTCGCGCACCACGCCGCGCACCGTGCCGTAGGACAGCACCGGGCGCAGCACGTAGAGTCCGTTCTCTATGTCGCTACCGATCACCACGTTCGACGGCAGCCTCGCGTCTACGCCCCACATGCCGCTGAACGCGGGGCCGGGGACCGGCGAGGTGTCGATGAATCCGACCTCCACCGGCACCTCGGGGTCATGGATGTCGAAGGCGCGGATGCCCGCGGTGTAGTAGGCCACGAACAGCGTGTCGCCTGTGCCCTGCACATTGTGGACGATATCGGAGGGCAGGCCGGTGTACTGGCCCAGATACTTCACGCTCGCGAGATTCGAGATGTCGTAGAACGACAGCGTCCCCGGCGTCGACGAAGTCTCGTCCGTGCAGTAGACATAGTGCGAGTCCGGCGTGGTCCACGAGTTGTGGGTGAATGCGTTCGGCGTGGTCCACTTGGCCAGCTGGGTGAAGGTGCCGGGCGTGTTCAAGTCGAGCACCACCTCGAGGCCGTCGTTGATGCACGAGGCGTAGCCGCGATTTCCGCGCACGTGGAAGTCGTGCACGTAGTAGGTGGTGTAGGTGCCGATGTCCACCGGGTTTTCCGGGCTGGCCAGCGACATGCAGTGCAGCCCGTTGGTGCCGGTCCCGTTCGCATAGAGCAGTGCGCGCGTGGTGTCGATGGTGACGGTGTGCGCGGTGGTGAAGGTGGTGGTGTAGGTCTTTGCCAGCACCGGGTGTTCGGGGTCCGTCATGCGGATCACCTGCAGGCCGCGGCCGGTGCCGCTGCCCTCGCTGACGACGTAGATCCAGTTGCGGTACGACTGCATCTCGCGCCAGATGCTCGAGGGGCCCGAGATGAAGCCGACCAGCGCGGGCGCGGTGGGCACCGTGATGTTGTAGATGGCGGTGCCGGACTGCGTGCCGATGGCCGCGTACTCGCGCCCGTCCTGGTGGACATAGCTGCAACAGGACGAGTAGTTGCTACCGTAGGCGTCGACGTTGGACAATTGCGTGACGTTCCGGGTGGTCTGCGCGGAGACGGGCGCGGCGAGAAACAACGCGACCGCGACAAGAGTCGCACCGAGCGTGCGCGACATACGTGTGCCTCCGATGGGATGCGTGGGTGTTGTGGGCCAAGTCGAGCAGGGGGGCCGCGCCGGACAGTCCAACAAGGTGCGAGTCGGTCCGATTGTACCTCAATCGACAGCGGGTGGCGTTTGAGGTA
>JBKJUD010000434.1:0-2672 GCA_046590735.1 Candidatus Eiseniibacteriota bacterium
CGGACCCGTTCCCGCCCGGGGACGCGACCAACGGCGGCGTTGACCTGCGGATGATCCGTTCCTACGATCCGGCGATCGTCCGTCCAGTTTGCGTCCCTTCACTCAGGAGACCCCTGCCGTGGCATCCACGCTTCATGGGGCCCGCCTCACTCGACTCCGCGGATTGCGCGCGGAAGCGCACCTCGGCGGAGGCCGGGACAAGATCGACCGCCAGCACGCCGCCGGCCGCCTGACCGCCCGCGAGCGCGTCGATGCGCTGCTCGATCCCGGCAGCTTCGTCGAACTGGGCGTGTTCGTCACGCACCGCTGCGACGACTTCGGCATGGACAAGCGGCACATCGTCGGCGATGGCGTGGTGGGCGGATGGGGCACCGTGGCCGGCCGGACGATCTATGTGTTCGCGCAGGACTTCACCGCCTTCGGCGGCACGCTGTCGGAATCCAACGCGCGCAAGATCGTCCAGTTGCTCGACCTCGCGATCGAGAACGGCGCGCCGATCGTCGGACTGAACGACTCCGGCGGCGCGCGCATTCAGGAAGGCGTCGCGTCCCTCGGCGGCTACGCCGACATTTTTCTCCGCAACACGCTCGCCAGCGGCGTCGTGCCGCAGATCTCGGCCATCATGGGCCCGTGCGCCGGCGGCGCAGTGTACTCCCCCGCCCTCACCGACTTCGTGATCATGGTCGACCAGACCTCCCACATGTTCGTCACCGGGCCCGATGTCATCCGCACGGTCACCAACGAGGATGTCTCGTTCGAGGAACTCGGCGGCGCGCACACGCACGCGACGCGCTCCGGCGTCGCGCACTTCGTCGCGGAGAACGACGCCGACTGCATCGCGCGGATCCAGCGGCTGCTTGCCTTCCTGCCGCAGAACAACGCCGACGACGCGCCGGTACGCGCGACCACCGACGATCCCAATCGCATGGATGCCTCGCTCGCCGAGCTGGTGCCGGACGAGCCGAACAAGCCGTACGACATGAAGGACGTGGTCACCCGCATCGTCGACGACGGTGATTTCCTGGAGGTGATGCCGGAGTTCGCGGCGAACATCCTCGTTGGCTTCGCGCGGCTCGACGGCCGCACCGTCGGCATCGTCGGCAACCAACCGGCGGTGCACGCCGGCGTGCACGACATCGACGCCTCGACCAAGGGCGCGCGGTTCGTGCGCTTCTGTGACGCCTTCAACATCCCGCTGGTCACCTTCGAGGACGTGCCCGGCTTCCTGCCCGGCACCGCGCAGGAGTGGGGCGGCATCATCAAGCACGGCGCCAAGCTGCTCTACGCCTACTGCGAGGCGACGGTGCCGAAGCTGACGGTGGTCACGCGCAAGGCCTACGGTGGCGCGTACTGCGTCATGTCCTCGAAGCACATTCGCGGCGACTACAACGTCGGCTGGCCGACGGCGGAACTCGCGGTGATGGGCGCCGACGGCGCGGTGAACATCGTGCATCGCGCGGAGATCGCGCGCGCCGCCGATCCCGAAGCGCGCCGGCGCGAACTGGTCGAGGAGTACCGCGCGCAGATGGCCACGCCCTATCGCGCCGCGGAGCTGGGATATCTCGACGACGTCATCGAGCCACAGGAAACCCGCCCGCGCCTCATCGCCGCGTTGCGCATGCTGGCTCACAAGCGCCAGTCGCTGCCGCCGAAGAAGCACGGCAACATCCCGCTGTAATCTCGCGAGGGCCCATGTTCGGCACACTCCTCGTCGCCAACCGCGGCGAAATCGCCTGTCGCGTCATCCGCGGCGCGCGCGACCTGGGATTGCGCACCGTCGCCGTCTTCTCCGACGCCGACCGCGGCGCGCTGCACGTGCGTCTCGCCGACGCCGCCGTGCGGCTCGGGCCGGCGCCCAGCCGCGACAGCTACCTGCGCGGCGACCTGGTCATCGAGGCCGCGCGCCGCACCGGCGCCGAGGCCATCCATCCCGGCTACGGCTTCCTGTCCGAGAGCGCCGAGTTCGCCGACGCGGTCACGGCCGCCGGGCTCGTGTTCGTCGGACCGCCCGGCGCGGCCATCCACGCGATGGGCAACAAGCTCGAGGCGCGTCGCTTCGCCACGCAAGCCGGCGTCCCGGTGGTGCCGGGCGGCCTGCAGCCGGTCACCTCGCTCGACGAGGCGCGCGCGCAGGCTGCGGAAATCGGCTACCCGATCATGCTGAAGGCGGCGGCCGGCGGAGGCGGCAAGGGCATGCGGATCGTGCGCGCGGCGGAGGAGTTCGAGGCCGCGCTGCGCATGGCGCAGGGTGAGGCGCGTGCCTCCTTCGGCGACGACGCAGTGTATCTCGAGCGGTTCGTCGACCAGCCCCGCCACATCGAGGTGCAGGTGCTCGCCGACAGCTTCGGGCACGTGGTCGCCCTCGGCGAGCGCGACTGCTCGATCCAGCGCCGCCACCAGAAAGTCCTCGAGGAAACGCCGGCCACGCACTTGCCCGAGGCGACGCGGCAGGCGATGTGGGACTGCGCGGTGAAGGTCGCGAAGGCGGTGGGCTACCGCAACGCGGGCACCGTCGAGTTCCTGGTCAGCGCCAGCAGCGGCGAGTTCTTCTTCCTCGAGATGAACACGCGCCTCCAGGTCGAGCACCCGGTCACCGAGCTCGTCACCGGCGTCGATCTCGTGCACCTGCAGTTCCACGTCGCCGCCGGCGGTCGCCTCGAGCAGTTGCTCGC
>JBKJUD010000082.1:0-12702 GCA_046590735.1 Candidatus Eiseniibacteriota bacterium
CGCCCACAGGGTTTAGAAGAGAACCGTCATGCGTCGCTCGGCGACAGCAGCGCCAGCTTGATCACGGTACATGTACACGCCGCGGGGCACCCTGATGCCGCGGGCGTCTGAGCGATCCCAGGTGACTGTCCACCGCCCAGAATCCCACTCGCGGTCGCTGAGAGTGCGGATGAGTCGGCCAGATGCATTGAATATTTCGATCCGCACGCGGCTGTGGCTCGGAAGATCGAATCCGATCCTGGTTTCATGCCCAAATGGATTCGGACGATTCGCATGCAGTGCGAATGCCGTTGGATTGAGCGCGGACGTCGCTTCTCCGGAAGAGCGGCGGCCCGGGAGCGCGTTGATCGCCTGTTGGGGAGTCGAGGTATAGGCTCCGTGTGTGACGAGATAGGCCGCGCGAACTGTTCCCGACGGTGCACTGGGCACCGTGAATGTGAGCATCACCGTGTCCCCCGGCGCGATCTGCATGTCGAGCCCGTCGCCAATTGCTTCGAGAGCGGGAAGCGCATCGCCCCTGCGTGCGTCCACAGCAGTGGACGGCTGCACGACCGTGACCGTGGGTTGCCGGTTGCTCACAACAAGTTTTCCAATCGCGGTGATCGTGTGCTGCGTGAGGAACACGAGGCGCGCCTGGGAGCCAAGGGAATCCAGCGCGAACTCACTCAAGAACTCGCGCGGGTACCAGTGCGCCTTCTCCGTCCAGCCGCCCAGACCGTCCGGAACCTCAATGAGGATCCCTGTCTGTGACAAGACGGCCGCGTCGGTGACAGGGCCGCGTCCCTCCGGACCCCGTGAGAGAGCGTCTCCCCCCTCCTCTGGGTTGGGCTTTCCACCACCCGTGAACGCACCACCACCACCGCCACTGGTGAGAGTGTGCGCCGCCCCGGTACCCCCGTCGGCCTGCGGGAAACCGGCGTGTGCCGCGTCTCCCACCCCAGGCGGATCGAACTCAACCTCCAGCACGGCTCCAGCGCGCCCGGTGTATCCTTCCGCACCCTCGGCCAACAGCCTTGTGATGTCCTCGCCCGACTGCGTCGTCACCTTTGCCGCAGCCACGGTCGTTCCCAGCACGAGCTTTCCACCTGATGCAAAGACTTCCTCGCCGGAGATGTGGTCGACGATTTGCAGCTCCGCGTGGTCCAGAGTCGTGTACTCGGCCTCGTTTTCTCGAATACGCAGCCCTAGTTCGCCGCCGCCGGCGATCGGGCCCAGATCGAGCGCGTCGATGGCCAAGTCGCCGGTCGCTGAGCGGCCGAGTACTGTGTTCTCCACCTGCCACTCGCCATCGCGTGAGACATCGACAACCGGACACCCGGCAGCGCAGGAGCAGAGGGGATCATTGGCGTAGGTGCCGCCGACTCGCACCCAGCGTCCAACAGACGGCACCCCGTCGTCGCGGATGATGAACAGCAGATAGTCCCCAGGTGGAGCGACATTCGCTGATGCAGGACCGGAGATCGTAAGCCCGCCCGTCGCATGGGTGCTGTTGCAGCTCGTCGTGGGGGTCAGGGCGACGTATCGCTGGTTTTGGTCGAATGTGTGGGTGACGGCTCCGGGACGCACCAACGCGACGCGCGTGATGTGAGAGGGGTCGGTCGCGCACAACTTGAAGTTGCGCCCCCAGGTAATCAGGGCGGGCACGCCCTGGATGATTGGGGGCGATGTCAGATTACCGTTGCTGTCGAACAAGTATGGCGGCCAGAAGATCGCCGGACACAACCTGTCCGTCGGGTCCCGATCCCCGCCCGCGGTGAGAATTCTTCCATCTGGCAGCAACAGCGCGGTGGAGTGATAGTCGCGGGTGTAGGGCTCCGCGGCCAGCACGGTGTCCGACCAGACACCGGTAGTTGGCGACCAGACTTGCGGACGCTTGGCGGGAAACTCTGCGTGCTCCCATTGCTCCAGGCCGCCTGTGACCTTGACATCGCCGTTTGGCAGATTCACGAGGTTGTGCTGCGTGCGCGGTTGCGCCATGTCAGAATTCGTCACCCATTGCGCTGTTTGCTCATTGGCCGTCAGATCGATGCTCATCGTTTGCTTGCCGGCATCGGTTCCGTATGGACCCACGTTGCCGCATTTCATCACCCTGCCGGGTTGGAACATAACGGCAGAACCGCCGTACGCAGGGCTGTTGGTCGAAGTGGGCAATTCGCTCCATGCGAAGTTCGACCCGTCCATCGTCACGTTTAGGAGTGCCTGCTGGAGCTTGGGGCCAGCAAAGTAGAGATTGCCGCTCGGGAGCAAGAACATGTAGGGATAGTTTGGAAGGAAATACGCGTCCCCAATGTGCTCCCACGTATCGTCGGTCTTGTAGCGTTCCGCGATGCGAGCGATGAACTCGCGTGTGTCGTAGATGAGCGACATGCCCGTACGCTTCTGAGTGGCGTCCGTCGGGTTCGACGCCAAGACCCATTGCAAGTTGTCCGACTTGCCGTATCGGCTATCTGGATACTGCGGCGGCAGCCGGAACGTCCATACTTCCCCTGTCACCGAATTGTCGGTGAGCGTTCCGCCCAGCATCACGAACCGATCCCGGTTGTAGTCGTAGACCACTGCCTGGCCCGTGCGGGCGAGAGGAACTGGCGAGGTCACGGCCTGGTGGACCTTCACCCAATGAAGCGCATTGTCTCCCGCCGCATATCCAGTCGTGTTGACATGGGTACGGATGCGGAGGCGCCACACGCCGATTTGGTTGGTAGAGCCAGATGCGGGCGCGAATATGTAGGCGCCGTAGCTCGTGTCGGCAGGAGTGGAGAGCGCGGCCGCGGGATTGGCAAGCGGGCCAGGATTGCCGTCGTCGGGATCGTTGGTCACTGGCGGCTGAATCCACTGCGGACTCTCGGATCCACTTGCGACGTTCTTCAGTTGATAAACAATGCTCGAGGCAACCCCCCCGAAGGATTGACCACCGAACACGTACATCGAGGAGCGGCCTTCTGTGTTGTCGTAGACCACTGCGTGTCCAGAGATGCTCGGCCCCTGCGTGAATCCCGTGGCGATCTCTTCCCAGACTCCATCTAGTGCGGCTGTTGCGGATCCAAGCTTGAATCGCCATACGTCACGGAATGTCTGAGATCCGTTCTTGCCCCCAAAGATGACGATGCTATTGTCCTCTGGGACGAAGATTGCGGAATGCCCGGCACGTTGCGGCGGACTAGAGCCAGATGCCACAGTCAAGGGGCGCCAGGTCCACGTGAGCTCGTTGTCGTCGCGCGTCAGCTCCCAGAGGTCGTTGAAGTAGATCGTGCCGTTGGTGCCACCGAAGACGATCATGCGGCGCGGCCAAGTGAGCGAGCCGGCGGACACTTCAACCGGGATAAAGATCGCCGTATGGCCTTCGCGGACAGCGGGCTGCGTGCCGAGAGTCGTGGGAAGATCGTTGATGCGGGACGGCTTCTCCATCAGCGGGAAGACTCCGTCCATGTCTTGATGGAGGGTGCCCGTGCCGTCACGCCCGCCAAAGCTCGGCAAGATCCAGTAGGATTCACCGGCGCTCAGCAAAACTTCTCCGTTGCCCAGCGTGGTGCTCGTCGGATAATAGCGGGCGAACTTCATGGGCAATTCGGGTTCCCACCCGCGGGTGATCGGGTCGTACTCCCAGGAATCGCGGATTCCCAGGGTGTTGGTTTCATCCCCTCCGCTCACGAGCAGCTTGCCGTCTGCGAGCGTGGAGTGACCCGAACAGAAAATGTTCGTGCCAGGGATCGTGTGCGTGCGCAGGTCAACATAGGGCGGCAGTGGCGCGTACGGCGTTACGCTCCACGTGTGTGTCACGGATCCGTCTACGCTCTCATCCGGCCACCACATCAGGTCCGTCGTGTCGCTCGGGCCTCGCATTAGCATCATGTGTACGGCTTGGTGATTCCAGTTCGGGCCGGCATCCCACCAGCCTTGTGTCCGGCACGAAAGGCACGGAAACACGGGGTCTGCGAGGGCGGAGTGCACGAGAACCACGAGGAATAGTATCGCAGCTGAGAGTTGGGCAGGCCAGGAGAGCAGCGGGGGTGGACTGGAGTATCGCATCGAGACCTCCGTGTGTCGTCCCTCCGTATGACCAGAGGGGCGTGGAGACGCGAAGAACAGTTTCTATCAGCACTGAAGCTTAGACAATGTACTATGGTGTGAACTCGTGTGGGAGTCTTGGAAATTCAATGGAGGATGACGACGCGCCCCGACGCCCCCGCGCCGGCCTGCGTCACGCGTACCACGTAGATCCCCGCGGCGGCCCGCAGTGCCGAATACGCGAGCGCCTGCGGTCCGGCGACGCGGACGACCCGCGTCTGCCGATTCACACACCGCCCGTGCGCGTCGTACAGCTCGATCTCCACCGCGCCCGCCTGGGACGCCGTCAGCCACAGGCGGGAAGCGCCCGCAGCGCCCCCCATCGCGCTCACCGCCAGGCGCCACTGCGCCGGCACCGTCACGGATGTCTCGCCCTCGCGGGCCTGCGGCGAGTTCGCCAACCGGAGCGCGTAGGTGTAGCGCTGTCCCGCGAGGACCGTGGTGTCCTCTAAGCGCACGGTGCCGTCCCGTTCGGCGAGCGGGGTGGGGGTGAGCGTGCGCCAGGCCTCCGCCCCGCTGTCGCGCCGCTCCACCCCCGCGCGCACGCCCCGCGCGACGCGCCACGCCAGGGTCACGGCGGTCGCGCTCGCCTGCACGACGGCGGGCCCCACGCGCACCGCCACTGCGCGATCCCACGTGAGCGTCCAGGTATCGCGGATGTTCGCGGAGCCAGTGGACCCGCCCTCGATCACCAGCCGGCTGCGTCCCGGGTCGTACACGGCCACCAGGCCGGTGCGCGCGACGGGCGCGGTCCCCGTCGGCTGCAACGGCCACCACGCCGGGCTCCCCTGGAGCGGCAGCGCCCACGTGTCGTTCAGCAGCCCCGCGACACCCTGCCCCCCGAACACCACCAGCCGGTCCCGCTCCGTATCGTAGACCGTCGCCATCCCGCTGCGGGCGGGCGGCGCGGTCCCCAGCGGAAGGGCCAACCGCCACTGTGCCGGGGTCGTCGCGAACGCGAGCGTCCACACTTCGCTCCCCGGGGTGCCCAGCGGCTGCACCTTTCCGCCGTACACCACCATCTGGTCGCGCACCAGATCATAGATTGCGCCGTGGCCCCAGCGGGCCGGTGGCGCGCCCGTGGTGGCCAGGGGCGCCCACACCGCCGGACTCTGCGTCAGATCCAGCGTCCACACCGTCCCGTCCACCCCGGGCCCGGTGCCGCCATACACCACCAGCCGATCGCGTACGCCATCGTGCACGAGTGAATGAAAGGCGCGCCCCGCTGGCGGCGTCCCCGTCGTAGCCAGCGGCTGCCAGATTCCTGCGCCGTTCCACAATTGCAGCGTGTGGGCGTCGTTCCAGTACGTGAAGCACGTCCCGTCGCACGTGTATTGGGTCTGGCCTCCGAACAGCAAAAACTCATCACGACTCGGGTGGTACACGGCCGCTGCCCCGTGGCGGGGGGAGGGATGTGCCCCACCATCGGTGGTGTAGAGCCAGGCGGCGGGGTCGCTGAATTGAAACCACGACATCCCTTGCGTCGAGCACGTCGACGTGGTGCTGTTGCAGAAGTTGCCCCCAAACTCTTCGAGGCGATCGCGCTGGCTGTCGTAGACGCCGCAGGCGTCGCGCAGCGCGATCGGCAGGCCCGTCGCCAGGCCGGCGAACCATTGGGCCCACGTCAAGGCCGGTGACGCGAGTGGCAGCGCCCACGTCTGATCCGACTCATACGCTCCGATCCCGCCAAAGTGTACGAGTTGGTCATGCATGGAATCGACGAGGACGGAGTGTCCGATGACTGCTGGTGGAGTTGGCGTCGCCAAGAGTTCTGTCCACGTGCCGGCCGGCAAGAGGTCCAACGCCCATGTGTCACGAGTATACGGGCCATTCTCTGGCCACCCTCCCATGATGATCAGTTGGTACGCGCCGCTGTCGAACCCGCCTGCGACCAACCAGCGCGCAGAGGGCCCCGCACCGTTCGGCTGGAGGAGGTGCCATGTCGGGGAGCCGCTCAACGTCAGCTCCCAGGTGTCACCCAGAAACGTCGACCCGTAGCCTCCGAACTCCACCAGCCGGTCGCGTACCGGATCGTAGATCAGCACGCCTGCCCCCCGCGGGGATGGCCGCTCTCCCGTGGGGACTATCTCGCTCCACGTCCCGTCCCCTTGCAGGTCCAGCGCCCACAGATCCCCGTACGCCGCGAAGTACCCCCCTCCCATCACCAGCATCCGGTCGCGCACCGGGTCATAGGCCGCCATCGCATAGCTGCGACGAGGGGGCAGCGGGCCCCCGGGCTGGAGCGTCGTCCACACGGCGGGCGAGGTTGCAAGAGATAGGGCGAACGTGTCGTTTGTGAAATTACCGCCCGCGAAAACCACCAGCCGGTCGCGCAGCGGATCGTAGATCGCCGCCGCGTACGTGGAAAAGGGCGGCGGCGTCCCCGTGGTCGGGATTTGCGTCCACGCGGGATCGTCCCCCGCAAGATCCAGGGCCCACGTATCGCTCCAACTGGAGGTGTCGCTGTACCCGCCGAAGATGAGCATCCGCTGGCGGTTCGAATCGAACACGCAGACATGGCCATCGCGCCCGCCGGGCAACCCCAGCGGCACCAATGGTTCCCAGGTCCCGTCGAGCGGCGTGCTCTGGGGCGTGCGCGGGGCGTCCGCAGCGGCGGCAGGGGCTGACGAAGCGTCGAGGGGCGATGTTGCGGGACGCAGCGGCCGGGGCTCCGTCGGCTGCGCAGAGGCCGTGTGCTGTGCGCGCACCAGACTGTCCATGTCGGCGAAGGATCGCGCCGTCTCTGCTCGGGCGGAGACCACACCCACCCACGCGCCGACGACACCCAGAGCCAGGAGCAGCAATCGTGGACGGCAGCGTGCGGTGGTCGGGGCGTCTAGGGTGAAGCGCATCGGAGGCTCCGAAAGAAGGAGGACGGTGTCGCGCACGAGATCCGAATGTAATCATACTGTGGGGGAGAAGTCTTGGGAAGCGTAGCGGACGACGCACGTAACGCCCTGCGCCACGACACGGAGTGACACGACGCGCGCCGATGCCCGCCGGCCGGCCCGCGCGAGGCGCCCGATGAATCCCGATGTTCCCTCGCGCCCTAGCAGGCTGCTGAAGAATCCGCTGGCCTGCAGCCTTTCCCCTCGGAGTGATGCGTGAAACTGCTGTGGGCGGCGGGAATCGGCGGGGCGGTGGGCCGAACGATGCTCCGTCCGGCTCGTGCCGCCGCCTTACGCCGCCGCGAGAGCGATATTGCGCATCCGCACCAGATTGTACGTGGCTACGGCGAAGACAAACTGCCAATCGACTCGCTCGCGTCCGCGATGTCGCAGCTTACGCAGACCGCCCACCGTTTTCAGCCAGCCGAAGATCTCCTCGATGCGTTTCCGCACGCGCTGACGGGTGGCGTAGCCGGGATGGCGCGTGGTGCGGCTGTCGATGGCCGAGCCGCCCGACCGCGCCGTGTTCTGCGCGACGTGCGGCGTGATGTGCAGCGCCCGCATCTCCTCCACGAAGCCGCGGGTGTCGTAGCCCTTGTCGGCGCCGAGTGTGACCTGCGAGGCCGCACTCGGGATCGCCGCCGTCAGCGCCACGGCCGCGTCGCGTTCCGCGGTGCCGCTGGCTTGCGTCACCTGCGCGTTCACCGCGAGCCCATGCCGGTTCTCCATCAGCACGTGGCCCTGGTACGCGAGCTTCGCCTCTTTGCCGCGGCCCTTGCGTGCGAGCCGCGCGTCGGGATCGGTCGTCGAGCGGTGCGTCGCGTTCGTCCGCGTCTCGCCGTGGAAATCGATGGAGGGATTGCCGGGATCATCGGGCGGCGGCGGCGGCGGACCGTCGAGCGGCCGAATGCTTTTCAGGCTGGCCCACGCCTCGAGCAGCGTACCGTCGACGCGGAAGTGTTCCGCCGACAGCAGGTGCTGGCGCCGCGCCGTCTCGAGGACGCCGGCGAAGAAGTGCGTCGCGATGTCGCCCGCTTCCAGGCGCGCGCGATTCTTCGTGAAGGTCGTGGCGTCCCACACGACGTCATCGAGCTGCAGGCCGACGAACCAGCGAAACAGCATGTTGTATTCGAGCTGCTCCACGAGCTGGCGCTCGCTGCGCACGGAGTAGAGCACTTGCAGCAGCAGCGCGCGCAGCAGGCGCTCGGGCGCGATCGACGGGCGGCCGCGCGACGTATACAACTCCGCGAAGTGCGGCGACAGATCGGCGAGCACCTGGTCGACGAGGCGGCGCAGCGGGCGGATCGGATGATCGGCCGGGATGCGCGATTCGAGGCTCACGTAGCTAAACAGCGCGTCTTGCGGATCGTCGGCACCACGCATCGCAGCATCCCCTCTCAGGCCCGCGATACTATATTGTACTGTCGCCACTCCGGCAAGCTGTGGAGCGACTTTTTCAGCAGCCTGCTAGGCGCGGGACATCGATGCCGCGCCGGTGCCGGCGCCTGGGATGTCGTGCTCGATACGCTCAAGTCTGGGGATACCTATCTCGACATGGCGGTCGTGGCGCGGTATGCGTTCACGCCTGCAGATACCATGATGGACTCCGTTGCCGTTCTCATCCAATCCGCCAGCCACGATGGGGCCTTTGGCATCGCGACATCCTACTTGGTCGGCAATGGGCCTCGGTCGCTGACAACGGCCGATGTGGATGGCGACGGGGACCGCGATTTGGTCGTCGCGAACTGGGGAGACCTCTCAGATCCCACGTCTGGCTACAAGTACAGTCGCATCTCCGTCCTCCAGAACAACGGCAGTGGAGTCTTCGCCACGCAGCAGATGTACTACACGCCGAATCGGCCGCGAACGATTCGAGCCTTCGACTTCGATGGGGATGCGAACCCGGACTTCGCGGTCACCAGCGAGACGCGCGACTCTGCGACCATCTATCGCGGCAACGGTTCGGGCGGCTTCATGAACCCCGTGAGGGCGAAGACCGGTGCCTTCCCGCAGGGTATCGGCGTGGCCAATTTCGACCACAAGTTCGGTGATGACCTCGCCACCGCGAATCAGAATGGAGCATCGGTGAGCGTCTTGCTCAAGACCGATACTGACAAGATCGCCAACGGCGTCACCTACACGGTCGGCGCCGGGCCCCATCGGTCGAGGAACGCCGTAGCCGCAGCGTCGGACGGGGGCAATCGCGCCCGCCCACCGGCTTCCTCCGTGCCGCCGTGGCTGCTATGCTGCCGCGCGACGGGCCGGGGCATCATGTCTCGCACCGAGGCGAGAGTGGCGAAATTGGCAGACGCGCTGGATTTAGGATCCAGTGAGGTGACTCATGGGGGTTCGAGTCCCCCCTCTCGCACCACCTCTGGACGGCCGGGCCGGGGAGGCCGCCGGCCACCGGTCCGATTGCGCCTGGCCCGTCGGCGCTGGTATGGTCCGTCCCTTCCGCCGTGAAGGGGAGACGGCCTCCGCGGCATCTCCCGGCCCCGCGTCGCGCCCGAAGGCGCGCTCTGGCCCTCACGGCCGACCGCCCCCGCGTGTCGCCGCGGCCCACTTCCAACACCGCCCGAGACAGGAGAGCGCTACTCCGTGAAGGTTGACGTCCAGCAGGTAGACAAGTTCATGCGGTCGGTGAACGTCGAGATTCCCGCAGCTGATGTCGAGGCCGTGCGTCGCGGCGTCCTCAAGGAGCTGCGCAACCAGGTCCAGATGCCCGGTTTCCGCAAGGGCAAGGTGCCGGACACCGTGCTCGAGAAGCGCTTCGACAGCCACATCCGCGAGAAGACGGTGGAGAAGCTGGTCGAGCCGGCGGCGCGCGAGGTGCTCGAGCACCACATCACGGAGACCGGGTTCAACCCGCGTGTCGAGACGCTCGACTGGCAGCCGGGCGCCGCGATGACCTTCACGATGAAGGTGGAGGTGCGCCCTGCGATGAATGTCGAGGGATACAAGGGCGCCGCCCGCACCCGCACCGTGCATGAGGTCGAGGACGCCGATGTCGACCGCGCCGTGCAGGAGCTGCAGGGACGCGTTGCCACCATCGAGCCGGTCGACCGCGCCGCGCACGAGGGCGACGTGGTCGTGGTCGATCTCGCCGAGGTGCACCCCGGCGAGGAGCCCGACGACTCGAAGCTGCGCAAGGGTCTGCAGATCCTGCTCTCGCCCGAGCTGCTCGCGGAGCCCTTCGGCATCGCGCTCAACGGCGCCGCGAAGAACGACACGCGCCGCGTGGTGCCCAATGCCGACCAGCCGGAGTCCGAGCTGTGGGTGCGCGTCGTGGACGTATGCGAGTCGGTGGTGCCGGACGCCGACGATGCCTTCTTCGCCAAGATGCGCCTCGGCAAGGACGCCGACGAAGGCCGCGCCAACATCGCCCAGATGTTGCGCCACGACGAGGAGCGCCGCTCGCTCAGCGAGATGGCTACCGCCATCCTCGAGGACCTGATGAGCCGCCACGACATCGAGCTCGGTCCCTCGCAGCAGGACACGGTGCAGCGCGTCCTCGCCTCCGAGGCCGACCGCGCCGCCCAGGAAGAGCGCGAGCCACGCGATCCCGCCGAGCTCGAGCAACTGGTCCAGCGCCAGCTCAAGAAAGAAAGCCTGATCGAGGCGATCGCCGACCAGGAGAAGATCGAAATCACCGAGCAGGAACTCGATGCCGAGATCGCCCGCATCGCCGAGCGCGCCCGGGTGAGCCGGAGCGACGCCCGCAAACGCCTCGAGGAGTCCGGGCGCGTCTACCAGCTCGCCCGCGAGATGCTGGAGTCCAAGGTGCTGGGCTTCCTCGTCGAGCAGACCGCTGTCACCGTCCTGACCGCCAAGCGGGAGGGGCGCTCCCGGATCCTGCTTCCGGGTGACCTGGGCGGTGGACCGGGAAGCCGGTTGGTGGTCCCCGGGCGGTAAACCGCGGCGGTGAACGCCGCGTCATATGTAGCGTGAGACCGCGGGCGCCCCGGGGCGTCCGCGGTCGTCGCGTCTCCCGCCCCCCCGGCCGCCCGCGGACACGGAGCCCCGGCTCGCCTTGTTGGGGCCCCCGGGCACTGGTATACTGTCATCAGATTTTGTACCCGGCCGGTCGGACGGTGCTGGCCCGGGGATGTACGCACGCCCCATGCAGTTGGTGAGCCCGCCGTCGAGGCGGGATCCCCGGCTTTCTGGTGCAGATTCCGCACCGCGGGCCGATACAGGGAATCGTGGCGGGGGCCGGCGCATCCCATGTAGGCGGATGGCACGGGCGTGCCGAGACACGGGACGGACGCATTATCCAGAAGGGTTCGCGGGACGCGGGCCCGGACGCGAAGGAGAGAGATGGCACTCATTCCGTACGTCGTCGAGCAAACCGGCCGCGGGGAACGCGGGTACGACATCTATTCCCGGCTGCTCAAGGATCGCATCATCTTCATCGGGCAGCCCATCGACGACAATCTGGCGAACGTCGTGATCGCGCAGCTGCTGTTTCTCGAAGCCGAGGATCCCGACCGCGACATCAACATGTACATCCAGAGCCCCGGTGGTGTGGTCACGGCCGGCTTGGCAATCTACGACACCATGCAGTTCATCAAGCCCGACGTCGCGACCATCTGCATGGGGCAGGCGGCGAGCATGGGCGCGGTGCTGCTGGCGGCCGGTGCGGCGGGCAAGCGGTCGGCGCTGCCCAACGCCCGGGTGATGATCCACCAGCCGCTCGGCGGCAATCAGGGTCAGGCCAGTGACATCGAGATCTACACCAAGGAAATGCTCAAGATCCGCGAGCGCCTCAACTCGATCCTGGCGTTCCATACGGGTCAGCCGCTGGAGAAGATCGACCGGGACACGGACCGCAACTACTTCATGTCTGCCGAGGAATCCAAGGCGTATGGCATGATCGACTCCGTGATCGCCAAGAAGGACGGCACGACGAAGGACAGCAAGACTCCGGCGGCCAACGCCGCGTAGGCAACTACGCGTCGGTGGACCTGCTTTCGCCTCCTGACGGCTGAGGAATGGTGAGTCGATGAAGAAGCGCGCAGCTTCCCCGCATCCGATCCGCTGCTCGTTCTGCGGACGTGGACAAGACGAAGTGGCCCGGCTGGTGTCGGGCCCGTCGGTCTACATCTGCAGCGAGTGCGTCAAGTTGTGCAATGACATCCTGGAGGGTGAGGTCGAGCGCGAGCAGCCCAGCCTCAAGGGCAACCTGCCCAAGCCGGCCGAGATCAAGAAGATCCTCGACGACTATGTGGTCGGGCAGGAACGCGCCAAGCGCACGCTGTCGGTGGCGGTGTACAACCACTACAAGCGCATCTACAACCAGGGCGGCATCGACGAGGTCGAGCTGGAGAAGAGCAACATCCTCCTGATCGGCCCCACCGGGACCGGCAAGACGCTGCTCGCGCGCACCCTCGCACGCTTCCTCAAGGTGCCCTTCGCGATCGTCGACGCCACCTGCCTCACCGAGGCGGGGTACGTCGGCGAGGACGTCGAGAACATCCTGGTGCGGCTGCTGCAGGCCGCGGACTTCAACCTGGTCAACGCCGAGCAGGGGATCGTCTACGTCGACGAGATCGACAAGATCTCGCGCAAGAGCGAGAATCCCTCGATCACCCGCGACGTCAGCGGCGAGGGCGTGCAGCAGGCGCTGCTGAAGATCCTCGAGGGCACGGTCGCCAACGTGCCGCCGCAGGGCGGCCGCAAGCATCCGCAGCAGAAGTACATCGAGGTCAACACCAAGGACATCCTGTTCATCTGCGGTGGCGCCTTCGAG